>NZ_JBKOTV010000001.1:0-189775 GCF_049738055.1 Streptococcus sp. CL6.22
TCTGGTAAGACAACTACTACGACAACTTATACCTTGGATCCTAATACAGGAGCAGTAACACCGAATGAACCAACCACGATTACTGAAGAAGCAGTAGAAGAAGTTATCACAGTAGGTACGAAACCAAAGGTTGAGGCACCAAAGGTTGAAACGCCAAAAGTTGAAACACCAAAGGTTGAAATGCCAAAAGTTGAAACACCAAAAGTTGAAACACCAAAGGTTGAGTCACCAAAGGTTGAGTCACCAAAGGTTGAAACGCCAAAAGTTGAAACACCAAAAGTTGAAACACCAAAGGTTGAAACGCCAAAGGTTGAGACACCAAAGGTAGAAGTACCAAAATCAAAGACACCAACTGAACAATCGACAAAAGAAACTTCACAAATTCCGACTTCTGTAGCAAGTAAGAGAGAGGAATTGCCTAATACAGGTACAGAAGATCATGCTAATCTTGTAGTCTTAGGACTTCTAGGAGTTTTGAGTGGATTTGGATTTCTTGCACACAAGAAAAAAGAAGTGGAGAAATAGTTTTTCCTAACCTATATTAGAAAAGGGCTCACATCTGTGGGCTTTTTCTCTTTGACAATCTTTTTGCTTTAATAATCTAAAAGATTAGAATTGTCAAAACAATCTGTCTAGGCTTGATTTTATCACTTATTTACTATAAAATGAGAAGGAAAAACGTCAAACTTTTATATTGCAAATAGGAGAAAACATGACAAAAACATTAAAACGTCCTGAGGTTTTATCACCTGCAGGAACTTTAGAGAAGCTAAAAGTAGCTGTTCAATATGGAGCGGATGCTGTCTTTATCGGTGGTCAGGCCTATGGTCTTCGTAGCCGTGCCGGAAACTTTACTTTCGAACAGATGGAAGAAGGTGTCCAGTTTGCGGCCAAGTATGGTGCTAAGGTTTATGTGGCTGCCAACATGGTTATGCACGAAGGAAATGAGGCTGGTGCTGGTGAGTGGTTCCGTAAACTACGTGATATCGGAATAGCGGCGGTTATCGTGTCTGACCCAGCCTTGATTATGATTGCAGCGACTGAAGCACCAGGTCTTGAAATCCACCTTTCTACCCAAGCAAGTGCCACCAACTATGAAACTCTTGAGTTCTGGAAAGAACTGGGCTTGACTCGTGTCGTTTTGGCGCGTGAGGTTTCAATGGAAGAATTGGCAGAAATTCGCAAACGTACAGACGTTGAGATTGAAGCCTTTGTCCATGGAGCAATGTGTATTTCTTACTCTGGTCGTTGTACTCTTTCAAACCATATGAGTATGCGTGATGCTAACCGTGGTGGTTGCTCTCAGTCATGCCGCTGGAAATACGACCTTTACGATATGCCATTTGGGAAAGAACGTAAGAGTTTGAAGGGTGAAATTCCTGAAGAATTTTCAATGTCAGCCGTTGACATGTCTATGATTGACCATATCCCAGATATGATTGAAAATGGTGTGGACAGTCTGAAGATCGAAGGACGTATGAAGTCTATTCACTATGTTTCAACAGTAACTAACTGTTATAAGGCGGCTGTTGATGCTTATCTAGAGAGTCCAGAAAAATTCGAAGCTATCAAGCAAGACTTGATTGATGAGATGTGGAAGGTTGCCCAACGTGAATTAGCAACAGGTTTCTATTACGGTACACCATCTGAAAATGAGCAGTTGTTTGGTGCTCGTCGTAAAATTCCTGAGTATAAGTTTGTCGCTGAAGTGGTTTCTTATGATGATGCGACACAAACAGCAACTATTCGTCAACGGAACGTTATTAACGAAGGCGACCAAGTTGAGTTTTATGGCCCAGGTTTCCGTCATTTTGAAACGTATATCGAAGATTTACATGATGCCAAAGGCAATAAAATTGACCGTGCTCCTAATCCAATGGAACTCTTGACTATCAAGGTTCCACAACCTGTTCAAGCTGGAGACATGGTTCGAGCTCTCAAAGAAGGACTCATCAATCTTTATAAGGAAGATGGAACCAGCGTCACAGTTCGTGCTTAATAAGCGTGCAGGAGAGGAAAGCTTTCTAGTTGCTTTCCCTTTAATCCTACTTACTAAAAGAACATTAGGTTAAAGAAAATATATTAATTTTCATCCGAGATTTCATCTCGGATTTTTCATTATTTTTCAGAAAGACCTAGATAATGGACGGATTTATTACAAATTTTTTCCAAAGTTTTCTATATAATAGACTTAAAAATAGTAAAATTGTAAATAATTTCCATTAAACGCTTTCAACGTAAGTAAAAAGTTGACAAATCCAATTTTTAGGACTAAACTAAGTAAGTAAATTTTAATTAAAAGGAGAATTCGTCATGAATTTAACATTTTTCGGTCTATGTCTTGCCTGTATGGGTGTATCTCTTGGTGAAGGTTTGTTGATGAACGGTTTGTTGAAATCAGTTGCTCGCCAACCAGATATCATCTCAGAACTACGTAGTTTGATGATCCTAGGGGTTGCCTTTATTGAAGGTACTTTCTTCGTTACTCTTGTATTTTCATTTATCATCAAATAAAAGAAGTATAAATTGAAAAAGGGAGGATTTTAGATGGAAGAAAGTATTAATCCAACCATCAATATTGGTCCTGTTACCTTTAATTTAACCATAGTAGTTTTGACTTTGTTGACTGTAGCACTTATTTTTGGCTTTATTTATTGGGCAACTCGAAATATGACATTGAGACCCACAGGAAAACAAAATGTATTAGAGTATTTATTTGATTTTGTTGTTGGATTTACAAAATCAAACCTTGGTCCAATGATAAAGGATTATTCTCTCTTTTATTTCTGTTTATTCCTATTTATGGCCATTGCAAATAATATTGGCTTAATGGCTAGAATTCAGACTACAGATGGTGTAAATCTTTGGACCTCACCAACAGCAAATTTGTCATTTGACTTGGTCTTGTCTTTTACAATTATCTTAATGACCCACGTAGAAGGAATTCGTCGTCGTGGAATCAAAAAGTATTTAAAAGCATTTGTGACACCAGGTTTTATGACACCAATGAATCTCTTAGAAGAAGTTACCAATCTCCTTTCACTTGCATTGCGGGTATTTGGTAATATCTTTGCAGGAGAAGTGATGGCAAGTATGTTAGTCCTACTTTCTCATCAGGCCTTCTATTGGTATCCTATTGCTTTTGGAACAAATCTAATCTGGACTGCATTTTCTGTTTTTATTTCTTGTGTACAAGCATATGTATTTACATTGTTATCTTCAATGTACCTAGGAAATAAAATTAATGATGAAGAATAGAAAGGAGTAGTTTATGAATGTAACAGTAGGTGAATTACTTGGTGATTTTATACTAATCGCTGGTTCCTTTATTCTCTTGCTAGTCTTGGTTAAGAAATACGCTTGGTCAAATTTGACTAGCATTTTCGAACAAAGAGCAGAAAAAATTGCAGCAGATATTGACGGAGCTGAACAAGCACGTCAAAAAGCAGAAGTATTGGCTCAAAAACGCGAAGATGAATTGGCTGGTAGCCGTAAAGAAGCTAAGACAATCATTGAGAATGCGAAAGAAACAGCTGAGAAAAGCAAAGCTAGTATTTTAGCAGATGCTAAGCTAGAAGCAGGACGCTTGAAAGAAAAAGCGAACCAAGAAATTGCTCAAAATAAAGCTGAAGCTTTACAAAGCGTTAAGGGTGAGGTAGCAGATTTGACAATCAGCTTGGCTGGTAAAATCATCTCACAAAACCTTGACGGTCATGCCCATAAAGAACTTATTGATCAGTATATCGATCAGTTAGGAGAAGCTTAATGGACAAGAAAACAGTAAAGGTAATTGAAAAATACAGCATGCCTTTTGTCCAATTGGTTATAGAAAAAGGAGAAGAAGACCGTATCTTTTCAGACTTAGCTCAAATCAAGCAAGTTGCTGAAGAAACAGCCTTACCTTCTTTTTTAAAAAAAGTGGCAGTAGACGAGTCTGACAAGGAAAAAACAATTACTTTCTTCCAAGATTCAGTGTCACCTTTATTGCAAAACTTTATCCAGGTTCTTATCTACAATCACAGAGCAAATCTTTTTTATGATATTCTTGTAGATTGCTTGAACCGACTTGAAAAAGAAACAAATCGATTTGAAGTGACGATTACTTCAGCTCATCCTTTAACTGATGAACAGAAGAGTTGCTTGCTCCCTTTGATTGAGAAAAAAATGTCTCTTAAAGTAAGGAGTGTAAAAGAACAAATCGATGAAAGTCTTATTGGTGGTTTTGTCATTTTTGCCAATCACAAGACAATTGATGTGAGTATTAAACAACAACTTAAAGTTGTTAAAGAAAATTTGAAATAGAAAGTGGTGTTCTTTTGGCAATTAACGCACAAGAAATCAGCGCTTTAATTAAGCAACAAATTGAAAATTTCAAACCCAATTTTGATGTGACTGAAACAGGTGTTGTAACCTATATCGGGGACGGTATCGCGCGTGCTCACGGCCTTGAAAATGCCATGAGTGGAGAGTTGTTGATTTTTGAAAACGGCTCTTATGGTATGGCTCAAAACTTGGAGTCAACAGATGTTGGTATTATCATCCTAGGTGACTTTACAGATATCCGTGAAGGCGATACAATCCGCCGTACAGGGAAAATCATGGAAGTCCCAGTAGGTGAAAGTCTGATTGGTCGTGTTGTGGATCCGCTTGGTCGTCCAGTTGACGGTCTTGGAGAAATCCACACTGATAAAACTCGTCCAGTAGAAGCACCAGCTCCTGGTGTTATGCAACGTAAGTCTGTATCAGAACCATTGCAAACTGGTTTGAAAGCTATTGACGCCCTTGTACCGATTGGTCGTGGTCAACGTGAGTTGATTATCGGTGACCGTCAGACAGGGAAAACAACTATTGCGATTGATACAATCTTGAACCAAAAAGGTCAAGATATGATCTGTATCTATGTTGCGATTGGACAAAAAGAATCAACAGTTCGTACGCAAGTAGAAACACTACGTCAGTACGGTGCCTTGGACTACACAATCGTTGTGACAGCCTCTGCTTCACAACCATCTCCATTGCTCTTCCTAGCTCCTTATGCTGGGGTTGCCATGGCGGAAGAATTTATGTACCAAGGTAAGCATGTTTTGATCGTTTATGATGATCTTTCAAAACAAGCGGTAGCTTATCGTGAACTGTCTCTCTTGCTTCGTCGTCCTCCAGGTCGTGAAGCATTCCCAGGGGATGTTTTCTACCTTCACAGCCGTTTGCTTGAGCGCTCAGCTAAAGTTTCTGATGAACTTGGTGGTGGATCTATTACAGCCCTACCGTTTATCGAGACACAAGCAGGAGATATCTCTGCCTATATCGCAACCAACGTGATTTCAATCACTGATGGACAAATCTTCCTCGGTGATGGTCTCTTCAATGCGGGTATTCGTCCAGCCATTGACGCGGGTTCATCTGTATCTCGTGTAGGTGGTTCTGCACAAATTAAAGCCATGAAAAAGGTTGCTGGTACACTTCGTATCGACCTTGCTTCATACCGTGAGTTGGAAGCCTTCACTAAGTTTGGTTCTGATTTGGACGCAGCAACACAGGCTAAGTTGAACCGTGGACGTCGTACAGTTGAAGTCTTGAAACAACCTGTTCACAAACCATTGCCTGTTGAGAAACAAGTAACCATTCTCTATGCTTTGACACATGGTTTCTTGGATACTGTTCCTGTAGATGAAATTGTTCGTTTCGAGGAAGAGTTCCATGCCTTCTTTGATGCTCAACATCCAGTGATTTTAGAAACCATTCGTGATACAAAAGACTTGCCAGAAGAAGCAGTCTTGGATGCTGCGATTACAGAGTTTCTCAATCAAACCAGCTTCCAATAAGAATAGAGGTGTCAGATGGCAGTATCTCTAAATGATATTAAAACAAAAATCGCCTCAACAAAAAATACTAGTCAAATCACAAATGCCATGCAGATGGTATCAGCTGCTAAGCTAGGTCGTTCTGAAGAAGCTGCTCGCAACTTCCAAGTTTATGCTCAGAAAGTTCGTAAACTTTTGACGGATATTCTTCATGGGAATGGAGCTGGTAGTTCAACCAATCCGATGTTGATTAGCCGTCCAGTTAAGAAGACAGGCTATATCGTCATTACATCAGACCGAGGTTTGGTTGGAGGTTATAATTCTTCTATTTTGAAAGCCGTTATGGAGCTGAAAGAAGAATACCATCCAGACGGTAAAGGTTTTGAAATGATCTGTATTGGTGGAATGGGAGCTGATTTCTTTAAAGCTCGTGGTATTCAACCACTTTATGAACTACGTGGCTTGGCAGATCAACCAAGCTTTGATGAAGTTCGTAAGATTATTTCAAAAACTGTTGAAATGTACCAAAATGAACTTTTTGATGAACTCTATGTCTGCTATAACCACCATGTCAATACGCTAACCAGTCAAATGCGTGTGGAGCAAATGCTTCCGATTGTTGACTTGGATCCAAATGAAGCGGATGACAGTTACAGTTTGACCTTTGAGTTGGAAACTAGTCGAGAAGAAATTTTGGAGCAGTTGTTGCCTCAATTTGCAGAAAGTATGATTTATGGTGCTATTATCGATGCTAAGACAGCTGAAAATGCTGCTGGTATGACAGCCATGCAAACAGCGACAGATAATGCTAAGAAAGTCATTAATGATTTGACAATTCAGTATAACCGTGCCAGACAGGCGGCGATTACACAAGAAATTACAGAAATCGTAGCAGGAGCTAGTGCCTTAGAATAGGCACTAGTCCAGCTCGTATGAAAATGAACTTAGGACCTAGTTAAGCTAGGACCGACAGTATCTTATATAGAATAGGAGAAGGAGATGAGTTCAGGTAAAATTGCTCAGGTTATCGGTCCCGTTGTAGACGTCTTGTTTGCAGCAGGGGAAAAACTTCCTGAGATTAACAATGCACTTGTCGTCTACAAAAATGACGAAAGAAAAACAAAAATCGTCCTTGAAGTAGCCTTGGAGTTGGGAGATGGTATGGTCCGTACTATCGCCATGGAATCAACAGATGGTTTGACTCGTGGAATGGAAGTATTGGACACAGGTCGTCCAATCTCTGTACCAGTAGGTAAAGAAACTTTGGGACGTGTCTTCAATGTTTTGGGAGATACCATTGACTTGGAAGCTCCTTTTACAGAAGATGCAGAGCGTCAGCCAATTCATAAAAAAGCTCCAACTTTTGATGAGTTGTCTACCTCTTCTGAAATCCTTGAAACAGGGATTAAGGTTATCGACCTTCTTGCCCCTTACCTTAAAGGTGGTAAAGTTGGACTTTTCGGTGGTGCCGGAGTTGGTAAAACCGTCTTAATCCAAGAATTGATTCACAACATTGCCCAAGAACACGGTGGTATTTCAGTATTTACTGGTGTTGGGGAACGTACTCGTGAGGGGAACGACCTTTACTGGGAAATGAAAGAATCAGGTGTTATCGAGAAAACAGCCATGGTATTTGGTCAGATGAATGAGCCACCAGGAGCACGTATGCGTGTTGCCCTTACTGGTTTGACAATTGCTGAATACTTCCGTGATGTAGAAGGACAAGACGTGCTTCTCTTTATTGATAATATCTTCCGTTTCACTCAAGCCGGTTCAGAAGTATCCGCCCTTTTGGGTCGTATGCCATCAGCCGTTGGTTACCAACCAACACTTGCTACAGAAATGGGTCAATTGCAAGAGCGTATTACATCAACTAAAAAGGGTTCTGTAACCTCTATCCAGGCTATCTATGTGCCAGCGGATGACTATACTGACCCAGCGCCAGCAACAGCCTTCGCTCACTTGGATTCAACAACTAACTTGGAACGTAAGTTGGTACAATTGGGTATCTACCCAGCCGTTGACCCACTTGCTTCAAGCTCACGTGCCTTGGCACCTGAAATTGTTGGAGAAGAGCACTATGCAGTTGCTGCTGAAGTAAAACGTGTTCTTCAACGTTACCATGAATTGCAAGATATTATTGCTATCCTTGGTATGGATGAGCTTTCTGATGAAGAAAAGACCTTGGTTGCTCGTGCCCGTCGTATCCAGTTCTTCTTGTCACAAAACTTCAACGTTGCGGAACAATTTACTGGTCAACCAGGTTCTTATGTTCCAGTTGCTGAAACTGTTCGTGGCTTTAAGGAAATCCTTGATGGTAAACACGACCACTTGCCAGAAGATGCCTTCCGTGGTGTAGGTTCTATCGAAGATGTGATTGCAAAAGCTGAAAAAATGGGATTTTAAGAGGTGATCTATGGCTCAGTTAACTGTCCAGATCGTGACACCAGATGGTCTCGTCTATGATCACCATGCCAGCTTTGTATCAGTTCGAACTCTGGATGGTGAGATGGGAATCTTGCCACGACATGAAAATATGATTGCAGTTTTAGCAGTTGATGAGGTTAAGGTTAAACGTGTAGATGATGAAAATCACGTGAACTGGATTGCAGTGAACGGAGGCGTTATCGAAGTTGCCAATGGCGTTGTCACAATTGTTGCTGACTCTGCAGAACGTGCTCGTGATATCGACGTTAGTCGTGCAGAACGTGCCAAACTTCGAGCAGAGCGTGAAATTGAAGAAGCACAAGACAAACACTTGATTGACCAAGAACGTCGTGCGAAGATTGCACTGCAACGTGCCATTAACCGTATTAATGTCGGAAATAGACTATAAGAAAAAAATGAACTTGAGTTACCAAGTTCATTTTTTATGTTTTCTTAAGGGGCAAAACTGATGCAGACTGCTTCTGGGACATGGAAGTCATTAGAAAGTTCTGCTAGACGTCCAGTTTCAGAGTTGCGTTTAAAGACGGTTGCATTGTCAGAGTCTTGATGGACAGCAATGACAAATTCTTGGTCTGGTGTCAAATCAAAATCACGTGGAGTCTGACCATGTGTCGGAACGATTTCTAACAACTCTAAGCTACCGTCCGCAAGAATTGTATATACTGCGATAGAATCATGACCCCGGTTAGAGGCGTAGAGGTATTTACCATCTTTAGAGAGACGAATAGCAGCAGTACCATTAAAGCCTTCATAACCGTCTGGTAGAGTTGAAATGACTTGCATGCGTTCAAATTCGCCAACACCATCGTAGATTAGAACCTCGATAGTGCTATTGAGTTCACAAATGAGATAAGCGATTTTATAATGGTTATGGAAAATAATATGGCGTGAGCCTGCTCCTGGCTGGCTATGATAGGTATAGAGCTTAGATAATTTTCCTTCTGAATCAAGATCATAAGTAATTACTTGGTCAGTACCCAAGTCGCAGGTCACTAGATAGTGGTCAGGTGTTAAATCTGAATAGTGAACATGTGGAGAAGCTTGATTTTCATGTGGACCTTGGCCGCTGTGTTGATCCACATCACTAAGTAGAAGACGACCATCTTCCTGGCGTTTATAAACAAGTACCTGTCCTTTATGGTAGTTGGCAGCATATACCAAATCACGCTTTTCATCCACGGCAACATAACAGTGGGGAGCTCCTTCTTCAACGACATGATTTAATAAGGTACCATTAGTTTGATAGGCTGCAATTCCACCCTTATCGTCTTGACTACCAACAGTGTATAAATGTTGATGCTGGTCAAAGGCAAGGTAGGTTGGACTTGGCTCAGTAGCAAAAAGTTCTAGATTTGAAAGCTGACCAGTTTCTGTATCAAAGTCTGCCTTATAAATCCCTTGGGAAGTACGACGTGTATAAGTTCCAAAATAAACAGTTTCTTTCATAACTTTACCTCTATAATAAAGATATGACTATTATATCACAAAAACAAGCCAATTAAAGACATCCAATTAGATG
Source organism: Streptococcus sp. CL6.22 (assembly GCF_049738055.1). Taxonomy (GTDB): domain Bacteria; phylum Bacillota; class Bacilli; order Lactobacillales; family Streptococcaceae; genus Streptococcus; species Streptococcus mitis_DJ. Next base: position 9,769 of record NZ_JBKOTV010000001.1, read on the forward strand.
TAAGCACTTTAAAAAAATAATTGATTGTTTTTTTAAAAAATATAATAACATTGAGATTGTTTTCCTTACTTTTCTTCTTAAAAGTGCTATAATGAATTCATAAAATGTTTAAAGGAGTCCTTACTATGAAAAAACGAGTTTTTTTAGCGACTGGAATTGCAGTTTTGTCTACTGCCGTTCTAGCAGCGTGTTCATCTGGTAATGGTAATAAGGATGCTACTAAGCCAGTGACTTATGCTTATGTGTTTACATCAGATCCTGTTACTTTGGATTATACAGTTTCTGGGAATGTCAGCACTAAACAGATTACAGGTAATGTTATTGACGGATTACTAGAAAATGATCAATATGGAAATTTAGTTCCATCAGTTGCAGAAGATTGGACTGTTTCCAAAGATGGTTTGACCTATACCTATAAAATCCGTCAGGGTGTCAAATGGTATACCAATGAGGGGGAAGAGTATGGTGAAGTCAAGGCTCAGGACTTTGTAACTGGTCTGAAACATGCAGCAGATAAGAAATCACAGGCTCTTTATCTCGTACAGGATTCTATCAAAGGATTGGATGACTATGTAAATGGGAAAACAACAGATTTTTCTAGTGTTGGGGTAAAAGCAACTGACGATTATACTGTAGTCTATACTTTGAATCATCCAGAATCTTTCTGGAATTCAAAAACAACAATGGGAGTCCTTGCACCAGTTAATGAAGACTTTTTAGCTTCTAAAGGAGATGACTTTGGTAAACCAACGGATGTAACGAGCATTCTATACAATGGGCCTTATCTCCTCAAAGGTCTTACATCTAAGTCTTCTATCGAAATGACCAAAAATCAAAACTACTGGGATAAACAAAATGTCTTTATTGATGATATCAAGTTATCCTTCTTTGATGGTCAAGATGCAGACTCTCTAGGACGCGGTTTTGATGAGGGACACTATCCAGCTGCACCACTCTTTAAAAACTCTGCTAACTATGAACGTCTAAAAGAAAAATACAAGGATGATATTGTGTATGGTCAACAGCGTGGAGGAGTTTTTTATATCTCAACCAATATCGACCGTGTAAATTACAATCACACTGCTAAAACAAGTGATGCAGAAAAAATTTCTACTAAGAAAGCCTTGTTAAACAAAGATTTCCGTCAAGCCTTGGCTTTTGCGGTAGATCGTAAAGCAGGGATCTCTCAAGTATTTGGTGATGAAGTAGGACCTCGTAAGTTACGGACAAGTTTCACTCCTCCAACATTTGTTCAAGTAGGAGATCAAACATTTGGTCAAGTTACTAAGACAGAATTGGATAAATTGGATAATGTCTGGAAAGATGTCAGTCTTGATGATGCCCAAGATTCACTTCATAATGTAGACAAGGCTAAGGCTAAATTTGAAGCTGCTAAGAAAACCCTTCAAGCTGATGGAGTACAGTTCCCAATTCATTTAGATTTGCCAATTTCTTCATCAAATCCAGATTTTATTCGTCAGGTTCAGTCTTATAAACAATCCATTGAGGAAGCCTTAGGCTCTGACAATGTAGTTGTTGATATTCAACAAGTTTCTGATGATGAATTGGGAAGTATGACTACTCTAGCTACTTCCAATGCAAATACTGACTGGGATATTAATGCAGTCAGTGGTTGGACTCCAGACTTTGCAGATCCATCGACTTATCTAGATGTATTTGATCCAACTTCAGGTCCAAGTCTCCTAAGTGCTCTTGGTGTGGCACCAGGAACAGACAATCCAGTTATTAAAACAGTTGGATTGGATAAATACAAAGAACTGATTGATGATGCAAATAGTGAGAAAACAGACCTTCAAAAACGTTATTCCAAATATGCTAAGGCTCAAGCTTGGTTGTCAGATAGTGCACTTGTTATTCCAGTATACTCTGATGGTGCTCAAATGCTAGTGACGAAAATGGTTCCTGGCAGTGGTGCCGGTGGCTGGGTAGGTGACAAGACTAGTGAAAATAGCTACAAGTATCTGAAAATCCAAGATAAGATTGTCACTACTAAAGAAATGGATGAGTTCCGCAAGAAATTTGCTGATGAAAAAGCCAAATCCAATGCTGATTATCAGAAGAACTTAGACCGTCATATTCAAGACTAATCGAATCTCCTCTTTTGAGGAGATTTTTTATGTTGCTGTCTCCATGTAAGCACTTTAAAAAAGAGTTATTTTGATTTAAAAATGGTATAATGAGAGAACAATAGAAAGGAAGTATTTATGGAGCAAAAAGAGAAACATTTTAGCCTATCTTGGTTTTTCAAGTGGTTTTTGGATAACAAGGCCATTACGGTATTTTTGGTAACCTTATTATTGGGACTCAATCTTTTTATTTTAAGTAAGATTAGTTTTCTATTTTCACCTGTTTTGGACTTTTTGGCAGTTGTGATGTTACCAGTCATTCTGTCTGGTTTGCTATATTATTTGTTGAATCCTATTGTTGATTGGATGGAAAAACACAAAGTTAATCGCGTCATAGCCATCACTATTGTCTTTGTCATCATCGCCCTATTTATCATTTGGGGCTTGGCAGTAGCCATTCCAAATCTACAACGTCAGGTTTTAACTTTTGCAAGGAATGTTCCAGTCTATCTTGAAGATGCAGACAGGGTTATTGATGATCTGGTAACTAAGCGTTTGCCAGATGATTTCAGACCTCAGTTAGAGCAAGTTTTGACTAATTTTTCTAGCCAGGCTACAGTTTGGGCAAGTAAGGTTTCATCTCAGGCAGTCAACTGGGTGAGTGCATTTATTAGCGGCGCATCTCAAGTGATTGTTGCCTTGATTATCGTTCCTTTCATGCTCTTTTATCTCTTACGTGATGGGAAAGGCCTGCGTCACTATTTGACCCAATTCATGCCAACGAAATTGAAAGAACCTGTAGGACAAGTTTTATCAGATGTAAATCAACAGTTGTCCAACTATGTTCGAGGGCAAGTGACAGTGGCTATTATTGTTGCGGTAATGTTTATGATTTTCTTCAAGATCATTGGTCTACGCTATGCAGTTACGTTGGGGGTTACTGCTGGTATTTTAAATCTGGTTCCTTATCTTGGTAGTTTCCTAGCCATGCTTCCTGCCCTAGTATTGGGTTTGATTGCTGGGCCAGTCATGCTGTTAAAAGTGGTGATTGTCTTTATCGTAGAACAAACTATTGAAGGCCGTTTTGTGTCTCCATTGATTTTGGGAAGTCAATTGAATATCCATCCCATTAATGTTCTCTTTGTCTTGTTAACTTCAGGATCTATGTTTGGTATTTGGGGAGTTTTACTCGGTATTCCAGTTTATGCTTCTGCTAAGGTTGTCATTTCGGCGATTTTTGAATGGTATAAGGTAGTCAGTGGCCTATATGAAGTAGAGGGAGAGGAAATCAAGAGTGAACAATAGTCAACAGATGTTACAGGCTTTGGAAGAGCAAGATTTAACCAAGGCTGAGCACTATTTCGTCAAAGCTTTAGAAAATGATCCAAGTGACCTTCTGTATGAGTTAGCTACTTATCTTGAAGGGATTGGTTTTTATCCTCAGGCCAAGGAAATTTACCTGAAAATTGTAGAAAATTTTCCAGAGGTTCATCTTAATCTGGCAGCGATTGCTAGTGAGGATGGTCAAATCGAGGAAGCATTTGCGTACCTTGAGGAAATCCAAGCTGACAGTGACTGGTATGTTTCAGCTTTGGCACTTAAAGCAGACCTTTACCAGCTGGAAGGTTTGACAGATGTGGCGCGTGAGAAATTATTGGAGGCCTTAACTTACTCGGAAGATCCTCTCTTGATATTGGGATTAGCAGAGTTGGATAGTGAGTTGGAAAATTACCAAGAAGCTATTCAAGGCTATGCCCAGTTAGATAATCGTACTATTTATGAGCAAACGGGCATTTCTACCTATCAACGAATTGGCTTTGCCTATGCCCAGTTGGGGAAATTTGAAACAGCTACAGAGTTTTTAGAAAAAGCCCTGGAGTTAGAATACGATGACCTAACAGCTTTTGAGTTGGCCAGTCTTTACTTTGATCAAGAAGAATATCAAAAAGCTGTTCTATACTTTAAGCAACTTGATACCATTTCACCTGATTTTGAAGGCTATGAGTATGGTTACAGTCAGGCCTTACATAAGGAACATCAAGTTCAAGAAGCCCTGCGTATCGCTAAGCAAGGCTTAGAGAAAAATCCCTTTGAAACTCGCCTCTTGCTAGCTGCTTCACAATTTTCTTATGAATTGCATGATGCTAGTGGAGCAGAGAACTACCTCCTTACTGCTAAAGAAGATGCTGAGGATACGGAAGAAATCTTACTCCGTCTAGCAACTATTTATCTGGAGCAGGAGCGTTATGAAGATATTCTAGACTTGCAAAGTGAGGAGCCAGAAAATCTTTTGACCAAGTGGATGATTGCTCGTTCCTATCAAGAAATGGACGATTTGGATTCTGCCTATGAGCATTACCAAGAATTAGTAGGAGATTTGAAGGACAATCCAGAGTTTCTGGAACACTATATCTATCTCTTGCGTGAACTGGGCTACTTTGAGGAAGCAAAAGTCAATGCCCAAGCTTACTTAAAACTAGTTCCAGATGATGTGCAAATGCAAGAACTATTTGAGAGATTGTAAGAATATATTTTTAAAAACTGTATCTAATCATTTTTGATAGATATAGTTTTTCTTTTTCAAATAGAATTTTTTTACAAAAATTCTTGGTTATTTTGTTTATTTATGCTATAATAGGAACAATTATTTTTAGGAGGTGCAGTATGTCTTATTTGTTTGAGATATTACCGAGTTTATTGAGCGGTGCAAGCATGACTTTGCAGGTTTTTGCACTGGTCTTGATTTTTTCTATTCCTTTGGGCGTTTTGATTGCCTTTGCCTTGCAAGTCCATTGGAAGCCCCTCCATCATCTGATTAATATTTATATTTGGATTATGCGAGGCACACCCTTGCTCTTGCAATTAATCTTTATCTATTATGTGCTGCCAAGTATTGGGATTCGTTTGGACCGTCTTCCTGCGGCTATCATTGCCTTTGTATTGAATTATGCGGCTTACTTTGCTGAAATCTTCCGTGGAGGGATTGATACCATTCCTAACGGTCAATATGAGGCTGCTAAGGTCTTGAAATTCAGTCCTTTTGACACAGTACGCTATATTATCTTGCCCCAAGTGACCAAGATTGTTCTTCCTAGCGTATTTAACGAAGTCATGAGTTTGGTCAAGGATACTTCTCTGGTCTATGCTCTAGGTATTTCAGACCTTATCTTGGCTAGTCGAACAGCTGCAAACCGTGATGCTAGTCTGGTTCCAATGTTCTTAGCAGGAGCCATTTACTTGATTTTGATTGGGATTGTGACCATTCTTGCCAAAAAAGTTGAGAAGAAGTACAGTTACTATAGATAGGAGGCTGCCATGTTAGAATTACGAAATATCAATAAAGTCTTTGGTGAAAAGCAAATTTTATCCAATTTCAGTCTAAAAATTCCTGAAAAGCAAATCCTAGCTATCGTTGGACCTTCTGGTGGAGGTAAGACAACCCTCTTACGTATGCTTGCGGGTCTTGAAACCATTGATTCAGGGCAAATCTTTTATAATGGAGAACCTTTAGAACTGGATGAACTAGAGAAGCGGAATCTACTGGGATTTGTATTCCAAGATTTTCAACTTTTTCCTCATTTATCAGTTCTAGATAATTTGACCTTATCGCCCGTAAAAACCATGGGAATGAAGCAGCAAGAGGCTGAGAAGAAGGCGTGTGGGCTCCTGGAACAGTTGGGACTGGCAGGGCACGCAGATGCCTATCCTTTCTCACTATCTGGTGGGCAAAAGCAACGAGTGGCCTTGGCGCGTGCTATGATGATTGACCCAGGAATCATTGGTTACGATGAGCCGACTTCTGCCCTAGATCCGGAATTACGCTTGGAAGTGGAAAAACTGATCTTGCAAAATAGGGAACTTGGGATGACGCAGATTGTGGTTACCCACGATTTACAGTTCGCTGAAAATATCGCAGATCAGATTCTCAAGGTTGAGCCCAAGTAGGAGGTGCCAATGACTAATAAGAAAATTGCTTTAGTATTGGTTTCTCTCCTGACTCTTTTTTTAACAGCTTGTACTCAGAAGGCTAGTGATCCAAAGCAGGATAACTGGGATAAATATCAAGAGCAGGGGACCATTACTATTGGTTTTGACAATACCTTTGTACCCATGGGTTTTGAAGAAAAGAATGGCCAATATACAGGCTTTGATATTGACTTAGCACAAGCTGTCTCTGAAAAATTAGGTTTTAAGGTTCAATTTCAACCCATTGACTGGGATATGAAGGAGACGGAACTGCAAAATGGAACCATTGATGCCATCTGGAATGGCTATTCTGCCACTGATGAACGCCGAGAGAAAGTTGCCTTTAGCATTCCATATATGGAAAATCAGCAAGTTCTGGTTACGAAGAAAAGCCAACAGATTCGTTCAGTAGAGGATATGAAGGATAAGACCTTGGGAGCCCAAGCAGGTTCCTCTGGTTATTTAGACTTTGAAGCCCAGCCAGATTTACTGAAAAATCGTGTCAAAGATCAGAAGGCTAATCAGTACCAGAGTTTTAATGAGGCCTTGATTGACTTGAAAAATGATCGGATTGATGCCTTGTTGATTGACCGAGTGTATGCTAATTACTATCTCCAGTCTGAGGGGATATTAAATGACTACAATGTCTTTTCAGCAGGATTTGAAAGTGAATCCTTTGCGGTCGGAGTTAGACCAGCTGATAAAAGATTATTAACAGCATTAAACCAGGCCTTTATCGAACTATACCAAGAAGGAAAGTTCCAGGAAATCAGCCAAAAATGGTTTGGAGAAGATGTAGCAACAAAAGAAGTGAAAGAAGGAATCTAAATGACGGTTTCTTCTTTTTATTTATAATATAAGAGTTAGATATCGCTTGACAGATTGATTATTGTTCGATAATATATTAAATGGAAAGATGACATATTACTATATTTATTTGTGGTTTAAAGTTATTTTTTACATCAAAGTATCATATATTAACAATTCATATTATGTTGGAGGAATCTATTTATGTTTAATTCTAAAGGACGATATGTTCGTCAATCGCAGGTGGAAAAATTCACACGTTACAGTATTCGTAAGGTTAGTTTTGGTGCGGCTAGTGTGGCTGTAGCTACTGGACTGTTTTTCCTTGGTGGAGGAAGCGTCCAAGCGGCTGAACAATTAACCAATTCAGAACATACAGAAGTTCAAAATCCTCAAAATCTAACTGATAAGTCCTCGGAACCCTCTAAGGAAGTTACTGGACAAGAATTTGTTACTGCTAAAGAGCCCGATGGACAAAATAATACTTCTGTAAAGGAGTCTGCTACTGACAAACAAGCCAGTGAAGCTGAAACTCCAAATGTAGTGACGGAAAAAGTTGCTATTAATACAGCATCGTTAGAAGATTTAGTTGCTAAAGCTGAAAGTAGATTGAGTCAATTAACTGAAGGCAAGAAAACAAAATCAGTCATTGATGATGCTAAAAATTTGGTTCATAAAGCAAAAGAGCTTTTAAATGATGATACAAAAACACAGTCAAACGTTGATGCACTTGCTAAACAACTTTCAAGTAGCCTTATCATTTTAAACAGTATCAATTCAGAAGCAACTGAAGAAGAAAAAGTAAACCAAAACCAAGATTCTAGAAATGGACAAGCTATCCCTGGTAAAGGGGAAAGTGAGTTTAGAGCTGATTCATCTAGTAACGGTGCTACAACTACAGGAACTAGTGATACAATCACACCAACAAATCCAGCGCAACCAACTGCGAAAAATATTATCGGAAGCACAAGTACAGTATCACGAGAAAACTTTACTGGTTGGGATACTTATACAATGCCGTTCGGGAGTCGCCATCCAGGTCAAGGTGATTTAGGTGTTAATACTCCAGAGAAAATAGCAGATGCTGCTGACTTAGAGTTTAGAGTGTTCTCTGATCAAAGAGCTGGTACAAGACCTAGTCCTGGACCATCTAACTATACTTATGATGGTAAAGAGAGTGATGTAAAGGCTCGTATTGACTATGGATTGAAACTTCCTGCTGAAGAAGTCCAAAAAATTATAGAAGAAGCTCCACTATGGCGTGGAAAGCTAAGATATAATGGAACTAGTATTTCAAGTCAAATCCCAGCAACTTACTATGGAAATGGACCTTATGAATATCTGCTTTCTAGTATCTATAAACTTGGATATGAACAAGGTATTGATAAAGTATATATTAAAGATGTAAGTAAACGTATTGAAGTAACAGAAGCTGCTAAAAAGGCTGGTTGGACTGTTTCAGATTTCAATGTGTCCAATTTCCCGAATGGTTTATTTTATGACAAAGCAACAGATAGTGTGCAAGGGGTTGTAACACATAGAAGTCCATTTAACTATCAACAAGTAAAAGCTCGAGTAACGTTTAAAAATACTATTACTGGTAAAAGTGTTACGATTCCACTAGATGATCATAGATTTGGTGGAACAGCATGGAAAGATGGAACACCACCAACACTAGAAATTAACGATACTGTTAAAGAAGGGAAAGTTGGAGAAGCACTAACTGTTCCAGTAGAATATAGAGATGCTGGAGCTTCGCATGCTGGGGTACCAAATGATAGAAGAGTTTCTTATACTTTAACGAATGAAAATGGAACCCCAATTGGACGTACAACTACAATTACAGAAACTGTAGGACGTGCTATTCTGGGTGTTTCTGGAGCGAAGATTACAGGAACGACAGGTACTGGTGCTGCTACTCCTACAGAATTAACAGGAAATGAGACAAAAATTCCAGGTGTAGGTTTTACAATTGCATCAGCTGATATGACTGAGAATAATCCGAATGGATTCAAAGGAACACCAACTGAAGCTGGGATTTACAGAGTTTCAATTTATGCAAGAGATTATCAAGAGACAAATGCTAATGAGGCATACGCACACGCAACCTTTAAAATTGCACCTGAAGTGACAATAAAAAATATTCATGCTTACGATACAGAAGTTCCGATTACAATTTCTAAAGGGGCTTCAGAAGCGACAATTACATTACCAGATGGAACAAATACAAAAATTGTTGCTAAAGATGGTAAATGGGTTGTATCAGAAACAACAAATACTGCTGTAAACGTCAATGATGAAATTGGTACAGTTGGTGAAACTTTCAATCTAAAAGTTCTTCCAACAGCAACAGCAAATGCCGCAACAGATACGATTAACGTAACTGCAAATAGTGAAAATATCACAGCAACGTTTACACGTGCCGAAGTAACATTAAAAACGCAACTAGGAGAAAATGTAGCAGCAACATTCAATAAAACTAGTGGTCGTTGGGAATTATCTGGTGAGACTGCTGAGAAGAAAACTCCTAACAGTGACGGTACAACAACATGGTTAAAACGTGACCTATATGTTGATGTGAATAAAGATGGAGAAACAATCTTTAATGTTTACGAATATACTCGTACATTAAACGCAGAAGGAAAAGTTACAGCCGTTAATAATGTATCTCGTACATTAACGACGTATAAAAAAGAAAATACGGCGAACAGTTCAGCAGATTCAGCAACTGATACTAATAAAGGAATGGTTGTAACTGTTAAATATGATAAAGGATTAAATAAATGGTCTGCTGATGATAATTCTACTGTAACAGCAACAAAAACTGGAGATAAGTGGACGATTTCAACTACATCAGGATTTAAAGGAACAGTTGATGCAGTAGAAACAGCAAGTTCTTCAGATAAAGCGTCTATATTAAATGATGCTCCGTCTATTAGCTCAAGTTTATATACTACTGTAAAAGGTGCTACAGTAGATTTAGTAAAACAAAAATCAGCTGCAGTAACAATTACAGATACAGAAGATGATGCGACAACTGCTCCAAATAAAAAGGAAACAACAGTTACAAAAGTAACGTTAACATCTCCTTCAGGAAAAGTAACAGAATATAGAAGTGCAGCAGAAGCAGCAACTGTTAAATTATCAGAAGTAGGTACTTACACAGTTAAAGTTGAAGTAAAAGATAGTAACGGAAATATCGTTACTGCAGATACTGAAACGGATACTGGAACAAATAAAGGTGCCGAAACTGCAGTGAATTCAACTACTTATACAATTACGGTGAAAGATCAAGAAACGAATAAATTGTATACAGTTGAAGATGATACTGTAACAAATGATCAGTTGAAAGAAAAAGTAAATCCTACAGTTGTAGACGGCTTTACTCCAACTAAAAATGATATTGCAGATATTCCTACAACAGCTAAAAAAGCTGGTCAAATACTAGAAGTAGCAGCAACAGTAAATTATACAAAAGGAACTGAAACAATTCCTGTAGAAACTAAAGTAGATGTTGTAGTTTTACCAAAAGTAGAACCAACAGGTGTAACAGTTCTTAAAGATAGCACTGGTTTAGATGAAGCAGTTAAAGCGAAAGCAGTAGAAGCAGCAACTGCAGTTCCAACTGATAAATTGCCAGATGGTGTAACTGTAAGAGTTAAAGAAGTTAAAGCAGGAACAGTACCGGAAACAACAGCAACTGGAGTACAAAAGCCAGCAACAGCAGTTGTAGAGTATGTAAAAGATGGTAAAGTAGTTGCAACTAGAGAAGTAACAGTCCCAGTAACAGTAGTAGGTTCAACAGCTAAGAAATTAGTAGTATTTGAAGGGGATACTGTTACAAAAGATGATGTGAAAGGTGCTGTAACACCAGGTACAGACGGAACAAAAGGTGAACCTGTCATTGCTGAAGATATTACTGCTAAAGCAGGAAATAAAGAAGCGACAATCCCGGTAACATATGATAATGGTAAGTTAACCGAAACAGTGAAAGTTCCAGTAACAGTTTTACCAAAACCAGAAGCAGATGAAATTCTTGTTCCTAAAAATGGCGACAAAGAAAAAGCAAAAGAAAAAGTACTTGCTCAAGCTGAAAAAGCGATTGCTGATGGAACATTTACAGGTAAACTACCACAAGGTGCTAGAGTTGAAATTGATAAAACAGCTACAGTAACAGTCCCTGACTTAACAGATGATACTGAAGTGGATGTGACTGTTAAATACATTGTAGATGATGAAGAGAAAACAACAACTGTTAAAGTACCAGTTACAGTAGTTGAAGGTATACCACAAATCGTCCCAGTTGATGAAAACAACAAACAACCAGATCCAGAAAAGAGCATTGATAAAACAGATTATCCAGAAGGATCTACATTTAGATATAAGACTCCAGATGGGCAAACATCTCCAATCGATGTAACAACAACTGGTGATAAGAATGTGATTGTTGAAGTACTTGATCCACAAGGAAATACAATCGTTGAAGTACCAGCAACTGTACGTGTAGTTGATAGTACACCACAATTTGTAGTAGCAAATCCAGCTAAGAAACAACCTGAAGCGAAAGATAGTGTTACACCAGGAGAATATCCAGATGGCACAACATTTGAATACAAAACACCAGTAGATACAACAACTGCAGGTGAAAAAGATGTAACTGTTGTAGCTAAGTTAAATGGTCAACCAATTGCAGAAGTTCCTGCGAAAGTAGTAGTTGTAGATCCTAAGACACAATACGTAGTAGCAGATCCAAGCAAACCACAACCGGATGCAGCTAAGAGCATTGATCCAGAACAATACCCAGAAGGAACAACATTTGAGTATAAGACTCCAGTAGATACAACAACACCAGGAGAAAAAGATGTAGTTGTCATTGCAAAAGATGGAAATGATACACTTGTAGAAGTACCAACAAAAGTGAAAGTTGTACAAGGTTACCCACAAATTGTTCCAGTAGATGAAGGTAAGAAACAACCATCACCTGAAGATAGCATTGATTCGAATGATTACCCAGATGATGCAACATTTGAGTATAAAGAAGAAGTAGATACATCTAAACCAGGTGATAAGAAAGTTACCGTTGTTGTGAAACAAGGGGATAAGGTATTAGTTGAAGTGCCATCTACAGTTCGTGTAGTGGAAGGTTATCCTAAATATGTACCAGTAGACCCAGCTAAGAAACAGCCAGATCCAAAAGAAAACATTAATCCAAATGATTTCCCAACTGGAACAACATTTGAATATAAAGATAACACTCCAGTAGATACAACAACACCAGGTGATAAACCAGTAACGGTGGTAGCTAAGCTGAATGGACAACCAATTACAGAAATTCCAGCGACAATTGTAGTAGTAGAACCTAAGACACAATATGTCCCTGTGAATGCTGAAAATGATAAGAAACCAAAACCAAAAGATAGCATCACTCCAGATGATTATCCAGAAGGTTCAACATTTGAATACAAAACTCCAGAAGGACAAGCAACTCCATATGATGGAACAACACCGGGTGAAAAAGATGTTACTGTAGTCGTGAAAGATTCGGATGGAGATACAATTGTAGAAGTACCTGCGAAGATTAAAGTCGTTCAAGGTAAAGAACAATTAACTCCAGTAAATGCTGAAGATAAAGATAAACCTAAAGCTGAAGATAGTATCACACCAAGTGATTATCCAGAAGGTTCAACGTTCGAATACAAAGTTCCAGAAGGACAAACAACTCCATATGATGGATCAACACCAGGTGATAAACCAGTTACTGTAGTTGTAAAGGATAAAGATGGGAAAGTGTTAGTAGAAGTTCCAGCTACTATTAAAGTAGTTGAAACAAAACCAACACCAATTGAAACACCTGTAACAAATACGCCATTAAAAGAAGAAGATTATACTAGAGGTCTAAATATTCCAGACGGAGCAACAGCTAAAGTAGGAGACTTACCAGATTTAACAACACCTGGAGAAAAAACTCCTGTAAAAGTAACGATTACATTACCAAATGGTAAATCTTATACTGTAGATATTCCTGTAACAGTCACACCAGTTAAGGAAATCGAAACACCAGTTACAACAGAAAAACTGACTCCAGAGAATGTATTAAAACAAATTAAAGTACCAGAAGGAGCAACAACTAAGGTAGGAGATCTTCCAGACTTAACAACACCAGGTAAGAAAGACCCAGTGAAAGTAACGATTACATTACCAAATGGCAAAGTAGTGACAGTAGACGTACCAGTAACAGTCACACCAGTTAAGGAAATCGAAACACCAGTTACAACAGCTAAATTGACTCCAGAGGATATTTTAAAACAAATCAAAGTACCAGAAGGAGCAACTACTGAGGTAGGAGACCTTCCAGACTTAACAACACCAGGTAAGAAAGATCCTGTAAAGGTAACAGTAACATTACCAAATGGAAAAGTGATTACAGTAGAAGTGCCGGTAAATGTAACACCAATTAAGGAAATCGAAACACCAGTCACAACAGCTAAATTGACTCCAGAGGATATTTTAAAACAAATCAAAGTACCAGAAGGAGCAACAACTAAGGTAGAAAACATTCCAGACTTAACAACGCCAGGTAAGAAAGATCCAGTGAAGGTAACAGTAACATTACCAAATGGCAAAGTAGTGGCAGTGGATGTTCCAGTAAATGTAACGCCTGTTAAGGAAATTGAAACACCAGTAACGAAAGATAAATTGACTCCAGAAGATATCTTGAAACAAATCAAAGTACCAGAAGGAGCAACAAGTAAGGTAGAAAACATTCCAGACTTAACAACACCAGGTAAGAAAGACCCAGTGAAAGTAACGATTACATTACCAAATGGCAAAGTAGTGACAGTAGACGTACCAGTGAATGTAACACCAATTACACCAATTGAAACACCAGTAACAACAGCTAAATTGACTCCAGAGGATATTTTAAAACAAATCAAAGTACCAGAAGGAGCAACAACTAAGGTAGGAGATCTTCCAGACTTAACAACACCAGGTAAGAATGATCCTGTAAAAGTAACGATTACATTACCAAACGGTAAAGTTGTGACTGTAGAAATTCCAGTAAATGTTACACCTATTGAAGATATTGTTAAAAAACAAGGAGATCCAATTACTGCTGAGGATGTTGAAAAACACATTCCAAAAGGAGTCAAAGTTATTTCTATTGGAGATAAACCTACAACGGATGTTCCAGGGGAAAGACCAAGTATCCCAGTAGAGATTGAATTACCAAATGGAATTCGAGTAACGATGAACATTCCAGTAATCGTAACACCGAAAGTAACACCTGTAGTAGTTCAAGTAGGAACACCAGTTACGCCAGAAGATGTTCAGAAACATATTGAATTACCAAATGGATGGAAGGTAACAAAAGTAGGAGAAATTCCAACAACAACTACACCAGGAACAAAACCAGTCGTTCCAGTAGAGATTGAATTACCAGATGGTCGTAAGATTACTGTCGATGTACCAGTCATCGTTACGCCAACCGTAAGACAAATTGTTGTACCACAAGGAACACCAATCACACCAGACGATGTGAAAGGGCATATCGATCTTCCAAAAGAACCAGGATGGGAAATTATTGAAGTAGGAGAAATCCCAACAACAATTCCTGCTGGAGTGAAACCAAGCGTTAAAGTGAAGATTAAAGTTCCAACTGGAGAAATTATTGAAGTAGAGGTACCAATTATCGTAACACCGACAGTAACTCCTATTGTAGTGGAAGTTGGAACACCGATTACTGAAGATGAAGTGAAAAAACATGTGGACCTTCCAGAAGGATGGAAGATTACTAAAGTTGGAGAAATTCCAAAAACAAATACACCAGGTGATAAGCCATCTGTAACGGTTGAGATTGAATTACCTGATGGACGTAAAGTGACAGTAGAAGTTCCTGTGAAAGTAACTCCTAAATCTAATCATGGTAATAGTCAAGGTAACAATGGTAGTTCAACTATTCATATCGTAACACGTTATCAAGATGGTGATGGTAAAGAAATTTCTCCAGAAGAAAATGGTAGCCATGAACCTAAGACTTTAGAAGGTTATGAATATATTAGTACTAAAACAGATAAAAATGGCAATGTGATTCATACCTATAAAAAAGTAGCTACCCCAACTCGCTCTGAGCAACCTGTTTCGCCAGTTCGTCCTACAGATCCAGATAAACCAGTAGTTACTCCAACTCAGGTAAGTCGAACAGAATCAAATCAGGCAGTTAGTGAAACAACCGTAGCCAATGACAAGAAGGAATTACCAAATACTGGTACAGATGATAAGAACATTTTATCTAGTCTTGGACTTCTTGGAATGTTGGGTGCATTCGGACTTGTAGCTCGTAAGAAAAAAGAAGACTAAGAAAGAAACTTCCTTTCTAAAGTTCGATAAAAAATAGACTGAGGTGAAAACTTCAGTCTATTTCTTTTGGATATGAAAATATCCTCTGGCAAGAACCAGAGGATAAGAGTATTATTTCATTGTTGGGAAGAGCAATACGTCACGGATAGTAGTTGTATCAGTGAGAAGCATGCAGAGACGGTCGATACCAATTCCCAAACCACCTGTTGGTGGCATACCGTATTCAAGAGCTTCAATGTAGTCATAGTCGATGCCTGTCGCTTCATCATCACCAAGTTCTTTGGCTTTAGCTTGGGCTTCGAAACGGCTAAGCTGATCGATTGGGTCGTTGAGCTCAGTAAAGGCATTACCGTACTCCTTAGTCATGATGAAGAGCTCGAAACGGTCAGTAAAGCGTTCGTCCTCAGGATTCTTCTTAGCAAGTGGAGATACAGCTACTGGATGTCCATAGACAAAGGTTGGTTGGATCAAAGTTTCTTCAACAAACTCTTCAAAGAAGGCATTGATGATGTGGCCAACTTCAGTGTAGTGTTTTTCAACTGGAACTTTCTTCTCAGCAGCGATAGCTTTGGCTTCTTCCAAAGTCATGTCTTGCCAGAAATCTACACCAGTAATTTCTTTGATAGCATCCACCATGTGAACACGTTTAAATGGTTCATTGATTTTGATTTCAGTACCTTGATAGTTAATTGGGCCATCGCCTTTGACTGATTTAGCAGCGTGTTGGATAATGCCTTCCGTCAAGTCCATGATGTCTTGGAAGTCTGCATAAGCTTGGTAGACTTCGATAGAAGTAAACTCAGGGTTATGAGTAGCGTCCATTCCTTCGTTACGGAAGATACGGCCGATTTCATAGACGCGTTCCATACCACCGACGATAAGGCGTTTCAAGTGAAGCTCAGTCGCGATACGAAGCACCATGTCAATGTTTTGGGCATTATGGTGGGTGATAAATGGACGGGCCGCCGCACCACCAGCTTCGTTGTGAAGAACAGGTGTTTCCACTTCAAGGAAACCTTTTTGGTCAAGGTAACGACGGATTTCAGAAATGATTTTTGAACGAGTGATAAAGCGCTCAAAGCTTTCACGGTTAGAAATCAAGTCAAGGTAACGTTTACGGTAAATTGTTTCAACGTCTGTCAAACCGTGGAATTTCTCAGGAAGTGGGCGAAGTGCTTTAGATAAGTGAGTGATGTGAGTAGCTTTGATAGAGAGTTCTCCCATATCTGTACGCATCACTTCACCTTCGACACCAAGGAAGTCACCAAGGTCTGCTTTTTTGAAGATATCGTAGTTTTCTTCACCGACAGCATCCTTACGAACGTAAATCTGGATTTGACCTTCGCGGTCTTGAAGGTGGGCAAAACCTACTTTACCTTTACCCCGTTTGGTTACCAAGCGTCCTGCGATAGTAGCTGTTTCATTTTTTTCATGTAATTGTTCTTTATCGAGGTCAGCATATTTATCTTTTAATTCTTGTGAATTTGCAGTACGTTCAAAACGTTTTCCGAAAGGATCAATTCCTTGTTCACGGAGCGCAGCCATTTTTTCACGGCGAACGATCTGCTGGTCATTTAGTTCTTCCATATGTTCTGTTGACATGGGATCCTCCTAGTTTTACTCAAAATTGAATACGATGAGTCATTTTTTGCGATACTCCCATTTTATCATAAATAGCCAAGAAATTCACGGATAATCTTTAAAAACTAAAAAGAACTTGACGCTAAAATCAAGTTCTGTTATTGATAGGAAGTATCATTCCAAGTATCGAGAGTAAATGTTTCAAAATCATGGGTTTCTAGAATGGTTAGGCTGGCATTTGCTAGACCGCCATCTTTACGAAGAAGTGGTTCTTTATAACCTAGAAGAGTACGAAGACTGGCAGTAAGATTAGCACCGTGACCGACAATTAGAATACGCTCAGCTGGACTATCTTTTAATGATTTGATAAATTGGATGGTCCGTTGCGTGGTGCTATAGAGGGATTCGGCTCCAAACATTTGAGTGTCAAATTGAGCAAGATTAGATCGGAAAGCTTTGATTTGTTGCGGGTAAATAGATTCCAAGGTTGCAATTTTTAAACCTTCCAACTTCCCCAGCTGCCATTCACGGAGATTAGGAACACTTTCTAAAGGACAGGGGGTCTGGAGTTGACTTTGGATAATTTCAGCAGATTTGACCGCTCGAGGTAAATCACTTGAATAAATCTGATCGAAAGGAACATCCTTGAGATACTGGCCTAGTCGTTTTAGGGTTTCAATGGATTCAGGAAGAAGGGGAGAATCTCCACTAGCACCTTGAAAGCGTCCTTCTTGGTTCCATACTGTACGACCGTGGCGGACAAAGTAGAGTTTCATTATTTGCTGTCCTCCAAGATATCTGCAAAGTCAGCTTTTACAAAGTTAGCCAAGTCTTGTGGTGCGACGATAATGCTGTGACCGACCTCGCCTGCAGAGACAATCATTTGTTCCAAGTCTAGAGCAATCCTATCGATAAAAATGGGATAATTGTGTTTCTGACGAATACCGACAGGATTATTGGCTCCATGAATGTAACCAGTTGTTTTTTCCAAGTCCTTTTGTGGAATCATGCTCACTTTTTTATTGCCAGAAATTTTGGCTAGTTTCTTTTCAGACAAGTGTTGGGTGATAGGGACAATTCCGATAATCGGTCCTGTTTTATCTCCCAAAAGCGCCAAGGTTTTGAAAATCTGATCTCGTTCATAACCTTGAGGAAGTTCTCCTTCTAGGGCATTGATTTGAATCCCCTGATGTGGGATACCTGCTTTAGACAGAATTTGTTCTACCAATGTTTTTTTGATTTTAACTTTTTTTGCCATTATTTATACTTATCCTCCAATTGGCTCATCCAAATACCAAGCCAGATTCCAAGTGCAAAGAAGAAGGCGATGATGACATACCCAACAAGAGAAATACCAGTGTATTGGATACTTTCAGCGTTTCCTGCATTTGGAATCAAGATCAAAAGAGTACTTGATAAGACGATTCCGATGATGAAATGATAGACGCGTGAGTGGTAGTTGTTTAAGGCATAATCCATCAATTTTGAAAAAATGATGAGAGTTGCGCCTGCTCCGATTCCAATCGGAAAGAAGGTTCCCAAGAGGTCAAATGTTTTAAAACCAGTCAACATAGGAGCATAGAGGCCCAAAATCAAAAGTAGATTTGATGGACTGAGGCCAGGAACTAATACGCCAAGAGCCAGCAGTGCACCAGCTAGGACGAAATTAAGAAAGCTGGCACTTAAGGTTCCAACAACAAAATTTAAGGCATAGAGTCCTAATCCAGAAATGATAAAGGTTGTCCAGAACCAAGCTAAATCAATCTTGTCTCGGTCAGATTCTCGAGTTGATTCTTTGAGAAGGCTAGGAACTGTACCAATGATGGCACCTGCAAAGCTCCATAAGACAAAGACCTGATAATTTTCAAGCAGGTATTCAATCGGGTAGGAAAATAAGCCGATTCCCAGAAGCATACCGATGGCAACTGGAATAAAGTACAAAACATTTTCTTTAAAGTCTTTAAAGGGATGGGCCAGAAAGCCAATCATTCGTTCATAAATTCCTAAGATTGCTGCTAGAACCCCTCCGGAAATTCCCGGTAGAATAAATCCAAGAGCAATGACAATCCCTTTAATAACGCGTGCTAACCATGAGAGCATATTTTTCCTCCAACTATTTCTATTTCAAAAAATCCTTACTATATTGTATCACAATCAAACACAAAAATAAAAAGCAAATGATAAACAAATGCTTTTAAGGTTTTAAAAAGAGTTTTCTAAAGGTTTCTTCTTTGTTCTTTAAGGCAGAGATAACGTTGATATCTAAATCGTGGTCAAAGCCAGCAATTTTTCCTTTAGACGTGTACTGGTGAATGTCGTAATCTAAATCAGTTTTAGGAGTAGCTTCGTAAAATCCTGAGTCAGAACCATAGGAAGGAATCCAAACAGACGTAAACTTATCTGTATCAATACTGTGTTCTTCCATGAAGTAGACCCCAACGTAGATTCCGATATTTTTAGCACCTAGTGATTCTAGTTTTGCTCGAAAGGCTTCAACACCTTCGTTCATATTAGACATGGTTTTTTCTTCCACGTCTAGCCAATAGTAGCTAGGGCTGTATGGCGATGAAGCATTATAAAAAACTTCAGCAGCCTTTTCCATTTCTTGGATACTTTTTCCAGCTACATAGGCATAGACACCAACTGGGACATTTCGTTTTTGAAACTCAGTGATATGGGTTTTAAAGGCCTTATCAACACCATTAACATAGGAAGCATCGTTCTCTTTGGACGTTTGAGCACCACTATGGACGCGAACAATAGCTCCAGAAATGTTTTGGGACAGAGTATCGTAATTGATTTCCTCAGGACGTTGCCAACCAGAAACATCAATCACCGGTTTATCTATATTATGTAGCGCTTGCGTTTCTACTTGCGCGATATTTGACTTTGTTTTTACAGGATGGTCCTCAAAACGAGGGCGATTCAGGATTAAAATGAAAATCATAATCCCAAAAAAACCAAATAAAATAAGCGGATTTATTTTCTTTCTCATATCTCATAATTTTACCTTAAAAATGAGAAAAAATCAAAAAAAATACTCAAAAAATGGGTTAAGAAAGGACTTTAGAGCATTTTTTCATTCAAGAGCGCGGAATGATTTGAAATATGGTATAATAAAAGGGAATTTCTAGAGAAAAGAGAAGATTATGTCAAATTATGCCATTATTTTAGCAGCGGGAAAAGGGACTCGCATGAAATCTGATTTGCCAAAAGTTTTGCACAAGGTTGCGGGTATTTCTATGTTGGAACATGTTTTCCGTAATGTGGGAGCTATCCAACCCGAAAAGACAGTAACCGTTGTAGGACACAAGGCGGAATTGGTTGAGCAGGTCTTGGCTGGACAGACAGAATTTGTGACTCAATCTGAACAGTTAGGGACTGGCCATGCAGTTATGATGACAGAGCCTATCCTAGAAGGTTTGTCAGGTCACACCTTGGTCATTGCAGGGGATACTCCTTTAATCACAGGTGAAAGCTTGAAAAACTTGATTGATTTCCACATCAATCATAAAAATGTGGCTACTATCTTGACTGCTGAAACGGATAATCCTTTTGGCTATGGACGAATTGTGCGTAATGACAATGCTGAAGTTCTTCGCATTGTTGAGCAGAAGGATGCTACAGATTTTGAAAAGCAAATCAAGGAAATCAACACTGGAACTTACGTTTTTGATAACGAGCGTTTGTTTGAGGCTTTGAAAAATATCAATACCAATAACGCTCAAGGCGAATACTATATTACAGATGTCATTGGCATTTTCCGTGAAGCTGGTGAAAAAGTTGGCGCTTATACTTTGAAAGATTTTGATGAGAGTCTTGGAGTAAATGACCGTGTAGCACTTGCGACTGCTGAGTCGGTTATGCGTCGTCGCATCAATCACCAACACATGGTCAATGGAGTTAGCTTTGTCAACCCAGAAGCAACTTATATCGATATTGATGTTGAGATTGCGCCCGAAGTTCAAATCGAAGCCAACGTTACCTTGAAAGGGCAAACGAAAATTGGTGCTGAGACTGTTTTGACAAATGGAACTTATGTGGTGGATAGCACTATCGGAGCAAGAGCTGTCATTACCAATTCTATGATTGAGGAAAGTAGTGTTGCAGACGGTGTGACAGTCGGTCCTTATGCTCACATTCGTCCAGGTTCAAGTCTGGGTGCCCAAGTTCATATTGGAAACTTTGTTGAGGTGAAAGGTTCTTCTATCGGCGAGAATACTAAGGCTGGTCATTTGACTTATATCGGAAACTGTGAAGTGGGTAGCAAGGTTAATTTTGGTGCAGGAACTATTACAGTCAACTATGACGGCAAAAACAAATACAAAACAGTCATTGGTAACAATGTCTTTGTTGGTTCAAATTCAACCATTATTGCGCCAGTAGAACTTGGTGACAATTCCCTCGTTGGTGCGGGTTCAACTATTACCAAAGACGTTCCAGCGGATGCTATTGCTATTGGTCGTGGACGTCAGGTCAATAAAGACGAATATGCAACTCGCCTTCCTCATCATCCTAAGAATCAGTAGGAGCCTATCATGGAATTTGAAGAAAAAACGCTTAGTCGAAAAGAAATCTATCAAGGACCAATTTTTAAACTGGTTCAAGACCAGGTTGAATTACCAGAAGGTAAGGGAACTGCCCAACGTGATTTGATTTTCCACAATGGAGCTGTCTGCGTTTTAGCCGTAACCGATGAGCAAAAACTCATCTTGGTCAAGCAGTACCGTAAAGCTATCGAGGCAGTCTCTTACGAAATTCCAGCCGGAAAGTTGGAAGTAGGAGAAAATACAGACCCTGTTGCAGCAGCCCTTCGTGAATTAGAGGAAGAAACAGCCTATACAGGGAAATTAGAACTTTTGTATGACTTTTATTCAGCCATTGGCTTTTGTAATGAAAAATTAAAACTATACCTAGCAAGCGATTTGACGAAAGTGGAAAATCCGCGTCCGCAGGATGAAGATGAGACCTTGGAAGTTCTTGAAGTGAGCTTAGAAGAAGCCAAGGAATTGATCCAATCAGGTCATATCTGCGATGCCAAGACAATTATGGCTGTTCAGTATTGGGAATTGCAAAAAAAATAGAGGAGGTCAGTATGGGTAAACCTTTATTAACGGATGAAATGATTGAAAGAGCTAATAGAGGCGAAAAGATTTCAGGTCCTCCTTTGCTAGATGATGAGGAGACAAAAATTTTACCAACCTCTTCTTCCCGTTTTGGTTATGCCAATCCTAAGGATCATGGTTTTAGCCAGGAAACCTTGAAGATTCAGGTCGAACCGTCTATTCATAAAAGCCGTCGCATTGAAAATACCAAGAGAAATGTCTTCAATTCTAAGTTGAATAAAATCTTATTCGCAGTCATCTTTCTCTTGATTTTGCTTGTCTTAGCAATGAAACTTTTGTAATAGAAAAGGAATAGAAATGAAAATAGGAATTATTGCGGCTATGCCAGAAGAACTGGCTTATCTGGTCCAGCATTTAGACAATGCCCAGGAGCAAGTTGTTTTAGGCAATACCTATCACACAGGAACCATTGCTTCTCATAAAGTCGTTCTTGTAGAAAGTGGAATTGGTAAGGTCATGTCTGCTATGAGTGTGGCGATTTTGGCTGATCATTTTCAAGTGGATGCTTTGATTAACACAGGATCAGCTGGGGCAGTAGCAGAGGGTATTGCTATTGGGGATGTCGTGATTGCTGACAAATTAGCCTATCATGACGTGGATGTTACAGCTTTTGGCTATGCTTATGGACAAATGGCGCAACAACCGCTTTATTTCGAATCAGATAAAACCTTTGTTGCTAAAATTCAAGAGAGTCTATCTCAATTGGACCAGAGCTGGCATCTTGGTTTGATTGCTACAGGAGATAGTTTTGTTGCAGGAAATGACAAGATAGAAGCGATTAAGTCCCATTTCCCAGAAGTTTTAGCAGTTGAGATGGAGGGGGCAGCTATTGCTCAGGCAGCGCATGCTCTTGATCTTCCAGTCTTAGTCATCCGAGCTATGAGTGACAATGCCAACCATGAAGCAAACATCTCTTTTGATGAGTTTATTATTGAAGCTGGACGTCGCTCTGCCCAAGTCTTGTTAGCCTTTTTGAAGGTTTTAGATTAAGCGGAAATTTGACAGTTTATCTAGCTTATGATAAGATTTAAATAAAGAAAAGCTAGAAAACGTTTCAGAGGATATTATGAGTATTGAAATGACCGTCAGTGAGATTGCAGAGGTTTTAGGATTATCTCGTCAAGCAATCAATAACCGTGTCAAAGAATTACCAGAAGAAGACACAGATAAAAATGACAAAGGGGTAACAGTCGTTACCAGAAGTGGCTTGATTAAGCTAGAAGAAATCTATAAAAAAACGATTTTTGAAGATGAGCCTGTCAGTGAAGATGTCAAGCAACGTGAACTGATGGAGATTCTGGTTGATGAGAAGAATGCAGAAATTCTTCGTCTTTATGAACAATTAAAAGCCAAGGATCGTCAGTTGTCAGAAAAAGACGAGCAGATGCGTATCAAGGACCGTCAGATTGCTGAGAAAGACAAACAACTCGATCAGCAGCAACAATTGACCCTTCAAGCCATGAAGGATCAAGAAAATCTTAAGCTAGAGCTGGACCAAGCAAAAGAAGAAGTCCAATCAACTAAGAAAGGCTTTTTTGCTCGTTTATTTGGAGGATAATCAAGGAGCTGTTTAGGTTAAATGCTAACCTGATGGCTTCTTTTATTTCTAAATAGTATAGTTGCTCAAGTAAAATAACCGTATGGGAGAAGTATAGAATGGAACGATTAGAAGATTACATTGCTTTCGATTTAGAATTTAATCAGCATGAAGGGCAAACATACTTGATTCAAGTATCGGCAGTGCGTTTTAGAGATGGTCAGGAAATCGATGTCTATGATTCCTATGTTCATACCAGTGTGCCTCTAAAAAGTTTTATCAATGGTTTGACTGGGATTACAGCCGAGACCTTAAAAGATGCTCCTCCAGTGGAGGAAGTCATAAAAGAATTCCAAGAGTTTGTGGGTGCTTTGCCGATGGTTGGATACAATGCTGCTAAAAGTGATTTGCCTATTCTAGCAGAGCATGGTTTAGATTATAGCCAACAGTATAAGGTGGATCTATATGATGAAGCCTTTGAACGTCGTAGTTCAGATTTACATGGCATTGCCAATCTCAAATTGCAAACTGTTGCCTCATCTCTTGGATTTCAAGGTCAGTCTCATAATAGCTTAGAGGATGCTCGTATGACGGCGCGTGTTTACGAGTCCTTTCTAGAGTCAGACCAAGCTAGAGAATTGTTAGGGGCAGAAAGTGGCCTATCGAACAATCCTTTTGGAGGCTTGGACTTGTCTCAATTATTTGACTAGGAGTGCTTATGAAACCTGAAAAACCTAAAAATCTAGGTTTTAAGCAGATATACTTTAATCTAGATAAAATACTTTTTCTATTTTTCTTGACTTTTATGATGATTGAGTTTGTCTGGTTACCGTCAAATTCTTGGATTGCTGGACTTTTGCTCCGTCAGACAGGTTATCTCTTTCTATCCTACAACAATATTTTTGCCATTATAAAGGGTTCGCCATTTGTTAGTCTTGCTTTATTTATTTTGGTAATCGTTAATTTATTGATCGCCTATTACCAGATAGGACTTCTCTTTATCGGTGCTCGGCATTTATTATGCCATGAAAAAAGGACCTTGCTGGAGTACAGTCGTAAGGTCTTTCGCCAAAGTATCTTGTTTATGAAGCAAGTGACGCTTTCCAAGATAGCCTTTATCTTCTTTTATGTCATGATGCTCTTTCCATTGATTCGAAAGATTTTAAAGATTTACTACCTCAATAAAATCGTCATTCCGGACTTTATCATTGATTATATAGAAGACAAGTATTGGCTAGTAGGTATAGTGGTTACTATTATGGCTTTACTTCTATTTTACATTTCAGTACGTTTGATGTTTGCCCTACCTCAGCTTTTATTTGAGAAAAAAACAGTGAAAGAAGCGGTCAGATATAGTCTAGAAAAGACAAGAAAGCACTCCTGGTTTTATATTTGGAACTTGCTCTGGATTGTCGTCAAAACCTATCTATTTTTCATTCTTTTATTGATTCCAATCTTGGCAAGTCAGGTGCTGATGGATGGTTTGACCCATAAGGAGTCTCTTGTACTGGGAATTATCAACTTTGTCTTGATTAAGAATTTCCACTATATGGCCTTGACTTACTTTCTCATTAAATTTGTTTCCTTCTTAACAGGAGAAGAATTAGAAATTACACCAAGGAGAAAGAAAGACCACTGGATGAGATGGGGAGTGATGGGCTGTGCAGCTATCTTTTTCGCTCTTGAGGGATATGTTTATTTAGAAGCTCCAGTCGCCAATAAACCTTTGATTATCTCTCACAGGGGAGTATCTAATAAGAATGGTGTGCAAAATACCGTCCAATCACTAGAAAAAACCGCTCAGTTATCTCCAGACTTCGTTGAGACGGATGTTCAGGAAACAAAAGATGGTCAGTTTGTCATGATGCATGATGCCAATATCAAGAATCTGACAGGAGTTAATGCCAATCCTCAGGATCTCACTTTGGAAGAATTAACCAAACTCGATATTTCAGAAAATGGCTATCATAGCAAGGTGTCTAGTTTTGATGACTATCTCAATAAAGCTAATGAATTGCATCAAAAACTCCTCATTGAGATTAAAACCAGTCGAAAAGATAGTCCAGATATGATGAAACGCTTTATGGAAAAATATGGAACGATTCTTAAGCAGAATGGTCACCAAATGCAGTCCTTGGACTACCATGTGATTGATCAGGTATTGTCCTATGATTCACAAATCCCAGTTTATTTCATCCTACCTTACAATAGTATTTTTCCAAGAACCAAGGCCACAGGTTATACTATGGAGTATTCAACCTTGGATGAAAATTTTGTCAACAAGCTTTGGAATACCGATCAGAAATTGTACGTGTGGACCATCAATAGTTCAGAGTCCTTTGATAAATCTGTTCATTTGGGTGCAGACGGCATGATAACGGATGACTTGGAAATGATTCAAGATCAGGTCACCATTGCCCAAGAAGACCCAGAGTATACGGATTTACTGTTCAAACAGGCCATGGAATTCTTTAATTTTTAGTAAGCAAAAAGAGGAACAGTTGTTCCTCCCATGATAGGCAAGTATTCTCTTGAATGCTTGTTTTTCTTATGCTTAGAATGGCAATTTTCCAGCGAAAGCACCTAATTTTTTCTTGGTAGTTTCATCGATTTGTTCAAGAGCAGAGTTGATAGCTTGAACAGTCATATCTGAAAGAGTTTCAAGGTCTTCTGGGTCAACAACAGCTGGATTGAAGTCAATGCTGACAACTTTTTTGTCACCAGTTAAGGTCGCTTGAACAAGGTCTTGAGCAGATTTACCAACAAATTGCATAGCAGCAAGTTCAGCTTGGCTTTGTTCCATTTGTTTTTGAAGTTTTTGTGCTTGGCGCATCATGTTTTGCATGTTCATCATGGTGATTTATAGTTTCCTTTTATCTTATTTTCTTTCCTATTTTATCAATTTTGGGGTTAAAAGTCTATTGTTAGTATAAATCCTCCAACATTAAATTACCAAAGAGATTTTCGAAGAGTACGAGTCTGGAACATGAAAACAGCAGTTAATTTCAAGAAAGAAAAAAGAACAGCCGAAACTGTTCTTTTTATCATTATTTGAGACCGTATTTTTTGTTGAAACGATCCACGCGTCCATCTGCTTGAGTGAACTTTTGACGTCCAGTGTAGAATGGGTGTGAGTCTGATGAAATTTCCACACGGATCAATGGGTAAGTTTCGCCTTCGAACTCAACTGTTTCGTTAGAGCGTTTTGTTGAACCGCTAAGGAATTGGTAACCAGTAGTTGTGTCCATGAAGACAACTGGGCGATATTCTGGATGGATATCTTTTTTCATTTTGCAATATTTCCTTTCTGCCATGGTCTCTTTGCGAGCCATAGATTGTTACCATACTAGTCTATCAGATTCTAAAAAGTTTGGCAAGTATTTTATCAGTTTTTAAGAAAGTTTTTTAACTTTTGGTAGATGATTTCGTTTTCCTCTAGGCTATAGGAATTAGCACCGCTTGCTAGAGGGTGACCTCCACCATCATGTTCCTTGGCGATTTCATTGATAGGATGGATTTTACTGCGTAAGCGAACGCGGTAGTGGCCATCAGCCTGTTCCACAAAAATTCCCCAGAGACTCACACTGTCAATACGTCCAGGTGCACCGACAATGGCTGCAGTTTCAGCATCGGTGACATTGAATCGTTTTAAGATTTCCTGACTCAGGATAACGCGAGCTGCGCCATTTTCATCCACTTCCAGATGGTCGTAAATGTAGCCTTGAAGTTTAGCAATTTTGTAGCTCATAGTATCCATTTTACGAGTGAGAGCCGCAAAGTCAAAGTTATGTTCTCTCAGATAAGCAGCCAGGTGAAGAGTCCGTGCAGTCGTAGAAGGATAAAGGAAGCGACCTGTATCACCGACAATTCCTGCAAAGAGCAACTCCGCAGCACGATCTGACAAGGCTAGTTGGGTTGTTTGGGCAAATAGAGTGATCATCTCGCTAGCACTACTTGAACTAGTATCGACCCAAGATAGGTCACCATATACATCATCATTTGGATGGTGGTCAATCTTAATGAGAAAATCACCTTGACTATAGCGCTTATCATCGATACGAGCAGTATTCGCCGTATCACAGACGATGACAAGGGCACCTTGGTAGGCACTATCTTCAACAAGATCCATTTCAGCCATCCAAGTAAGAGTTGGTTCATCAAAACCAACAGCTTTGATGGTTTTTTCTGGGAAATGATGTTTGAGAAGAGCTTTTAATCCCACCTGACTTCCCAAGGCATCTGGGTCAGGTTTCATATGACGGTGAATGATAATCGTGTCGTATTCTTTAATTTTTTCTAAAATTTGATGGCAAATTTCCATAAATAACCTCAATTCTTTCTCATTTCATTGTAGCACAAGAATTTTTATTTTTAAAATGAAAAAGATGTGATATAATGGAGAAAGATAAATTGAGGAGGACGATATGGCATTAGCAAAAATTGTATTTGCCAGTATGACCGGTAATACCGAAGAAATTGCAGATATTGTAGCAGACAAATTACGTGACTTGGGCTTGGATGTCGATGTTGATGAATGTACAACTGTTGACGCTTCAGACTTCTTGGAAGCAGATATCGCTATCGTTGCGACCTATACTTATGGTGATGGTGAATTGCCAGATGAGATGATGGACTTCTACGAAGACCTTGCAGATCTCAACTTGAATGGCAAAATCTACGGAGTGGTTGGTTCAGGAGATACCTTCTACGATGAATTCTGTAAGGCTGTCGATGACTTTGATCGTGTCTTTGTTTCAACAGGGGCAGAAAAAGGTTCAGAGTGTGTTAAAGTTGATCTTTCTGCTGAGGAAGAAGACATTGAACGCTTGGAACAATTCGCAGAAGAATTGGCTGCTAAAGTAGGATAAGCATAAAAGTGCGCTGATGTAATCAATCAGTGCATTTTTCTTATCGAGATTTGGGATTTTACTAGCCTATTTGGTGGCTTTTTGATACAATAATTCAAATAAAGGAGGAGACTGTATGGATTTAGATATTATTCGTCAAGAAATTGATCAGATCGACGACCAAATTGTCAAACTGTTAGAAGAAAGAATGCATTTAGTTGAAGGGGTTGTCGCTTATAAGAAGGCTTCAGGGAAACCGATTTTAGATACCAAGAGAGAAGCAGTTATTTTTGAAAAGGTCAGAAATCGTGTAGAAGACAAGCGCTATCAGGAGACTATTGTCTCAACATTTTCGGACATACTCAAACGTTCGCGTGATTATCAGGATCAAAACATCAAATGAAAAAAGAACAATTTTATCCGCTAGGGATTTTTCTAGCTGCCATGTTGGGCGGACTGGTTCGCTACCTGGTTTCCACTTGGTTACCAGCCAGTCCAGATTTTCCTTGGGGCACCCTTCTTGTCAACTATCTGGGTATTTTCTGCTTGGTTTATCTTGTCAAGGGCTATTTGGTCTATAAGGGAACCAGTAAAGGCGTTATTTTAGCTCTGGGGACGGGCTTTTGTGGCGGTTTAACAACCTTTTCCAGTCTCATGCTTGATGCTGTGAAACTGCTTGATACAGGGCGTTATCTTAGCCTAGTCTTGTATCTCATTTTAAGCGTGGGTGGAGGCCTGCTCTTGGCTTACTATTTGGGGAGGAAGAAATGGTAATCGTCTATCTTGCAATTGCTTGTGGCTTCGGAGCTTTAGTGCGCTATTTTTTTTCCCGCTATAATCAAGCTTCTAAATTCCCACTCGGAACGCTAATAGCCAATCTTTTGGGTTGTTTTTTAATTGGATTATTCTACAATCATGTGGAGTCTAAGGAAGTCTATGCTATTTTAGCAACAGGATTTTGTGGCGGTTTAACGACTTTTTCGACCTTGAATGATGAACTTCAAAGACTGTTAAGCGATAAGAAGTTTTTTTACGTTTACCTGATTTTGACCTATCTAGGTGGTTTGGTTGCGATTTTTTTAGGAATTCTGCTATAAATTTCTTTACTTTTTTATGGAAATTTGGTAAACTGTATCTTGTGTGTAATGGACGCACAAAAATACAGTTTATCCGCTGAGGAAGTTTCCTCAAGATTGACAAAGATAGGAGAATAAAATGAATCCATTAATCCAAAGCTTGACTGAAGGTCAACTTCGTACAGATATCCCATCATTCCGTCCTGGTGACACTGTTCGTGTACACGCGAAAGTTGTCGAAGGTAACCGTGAACGTATCCAGATTTTTGAAGGTGTTGTTATCGCACGTAAAGGTGCTGGCATCTCAGAAAACTACACAGTTCGTAAAATCTCTAACGGTGTAGGTGTTGAGCGTATCTTCCCAATCCACACTCCACGTGTTGAAAAAATCGAAGTTGTTCGTTACGGTAAAGTACGTCGTGCGAAATTGTACTACTTGCGTGCTCTTCAAGGTAAAGCAGCTCGTATCAAAGAAATCCGTCGTTAATTCGACTAAAAAACTCTGCTTTTCAGCAGAGTTTTTATCTAGCTCCCTTAGTTCAATGGATATAACAACTCCCTCCTAAGGAGTAGTTGCAGGTTCGATTCCTGCAGGGGGCATGAAAAGGCATATGAGTATGTTGTGAATGGACGATCAGCTATTGAATGGATTATCGATCAGTATCAAGTTAAAACTGATAAAAAATCAGGAATTACAGATGATCCAAATGACTATAGTGAGGATGAGAAATATATCTTCAATTTACTATTGAGAATGATCAATGTATCTGTAAAAACGCTTGACTTAATTAATAGCTTACCTAAATTTGAGGTGGAGGGGTTGTAATTATGAATTTAAACGGAAGTGTTTCAGATTTATTTATATTTTTGATAAAGTTTACATTAATGCTTACTGTTTTTTATTTCTATTTCAAAAATATAAATAGAAATAAATTGAGAAATCCTTATTTTAGAAGTATTGATAGAATTTTAAGTAAGTATTATTCAGGTTATTTTTTTAAGTTTTATGACTTGCAATACTATCCGGATTTAAAGTTTATTTATAGAAATTTGTTGTTTGAGTTTAACAGCGAAGGAATATTCCCTGAAACATTAGAATCATATATTAAAACTGAAATTAAAAAATCATCTTATATAAAAAAATCTTTAGCTCTAGTAATAGCTTTCTTTGGAGGTAAAGAATTAAATACTCTAATTACTAATTTTAATAGTATTAGCACTTATATTAATTTCGAAAATATAGGTATTTTCAAAATTAATAACCTATCTTCCCTTTTAGCTAATCCAGAAATTCGAGATATATTATTAGTATGTTTAGCAATCCTTATTTCCTTTTTATTTATATTCGTGGTTTTATTACTTGATAATACCTCTTTTATTAGAAAACATAGTTTAAATAAGCAAGGAAAACATATAATAGAAGATGTGATAGCTTACTATAAAAATTACGAAAATAAAGAAAATTTTAACTCGAACGATTTTGTATTCACAGATGAGTATATTTCTTTATTATATATTAGAATCATAAAGATTGAAAACATGTACATAATCAATTTCCCTAAGAAACTTATAGAAAAAAGAAGCAAGCATGAATGGAATATAGAAAATGTAAGAGGTAGACTTGATATTCCTAATGTACTTTTAAATAATCAGAAGTATACATTTATTTTTAAGAGAGAGTCAGAAAATTCTATTCCACGTTTAGATGATGTTAGATTTCAAAATGGTACTAGTGTAACAACAGTGGAACTAGAAAAGTTAAAAAAAATATTTGAAATACTATTTTTAGGCTCTGAAATTGAATATAATAAATTCACATCTGTCGAAAAAATGCTTTATAAATTCACGGTAAATAAAGAACATCCTAATATGTGGAATAAAGTCATCAAATATTTAAAATATGTAATTTTAATAGTAGGAACTCTTCTTTTTCTATTTTTACTAATTATTGTAGGGATATTTATTTTTAGAGACTATTTATTTTATACATTAGTTACCTTTTATTTACTTTTTAAACTAGCTCATTCAATGGTGAAAAAATTATTTAGTTAATTTAAGTGATAAATTATTAGATGGTTTAGTTTAAAACCAACTCAATTTGTAAAATTAAGCAGACAGAAAAAGCTATCGGTTATTTTTAGGGTAAAGTGTATACTAAAACCACTCAACTGAGCGGTTTTCGTCTATTCATACCCTTTTACAGTACCCATGTACGGATGGCATGGGCAACGCCAGATTCGTCATTTGTTTTAGTGATGTATTTGGCGATTTTTTTGATTTCTGGATTTCCATTTTCCATGACAACAGGGTTACCAACGACTTCCAGCATGGCACGGTCATTTTCTTCGTCTCCGATAGCCATGGTTTGATCTTTGGTCAATCCGAGTTTTTCAGCTAAGTGAGTAATGGCTGAACCCTTGTCCACATTCTTTTTAAGGAGTTCGAGGTAGAAAGGAGCAGACTTGTTGATGGAGTAGCGTTCGTAAAATTCCGCTGGTATCTTTTCAATTGCAGCATCGAGAATTTCTGGTTCATCGATAAACATACACTTGACGATTTCCTTGCCAGCCATTTCTTCAGGTGTGCGGTAAAAGATAGGCATGCTGACGAGGGTTGATTCGTGCACTGTGTATTTTCCGATATTGCGATTGGCAGTGTAGATACCGTCCTTGGTAATGGCATGCATGTGGACACCGAGCTTGCGGCTGAGGAATTCCATATCCAGATAATCCTCATAAGTCAAGGATTCACTGATAATCTCATGACCTGTAGCAGTTTCTTGGACAAGGGCACCATTGAAGGTCACGACATAGTCACCCTCGTCTCTCAACTGCAAGTCGTCCAGAAGTTTGGCAACACCTGCGATAGGGCGGCCAGTTGCAATCACGACTTTAACACCAGCTTCTTTGGCATCTTGGATGGCAGAAAAGACTTCAGGAGTGATTTCCTTTTGGCTGTTGACTAGGGTTCCGTCAATATCGACGGCAATTAGTTTAATACTCATAAATTTCCTCTTCTAGTTTTTATTTGGGGTAAAATGATCGTTCTCAATCAAGTGTAAAAATTGCTGGGTAATGCTTGCGAAGATACTGTTTTGGTCTAACATTTCTTTTGGGAAATAAAAGCGATTATCTCCATGGCGACTGCCAGCAAGGGATTGGACGATAGGAGACAAGCTAGAGAGTTCTGCCAGTTCTCCATTTTTTTGTAAAATCTCAATCTGTGTTCGCGGATTTTCAGATTCGGGACGATAAATATCATAAGGGAGGTCAAAGTTCTTATGAATAGCAGTATAGTAGTCGGGATCAAAGCCGATGTCCTCAACTAATTTTCTCATGCTAGTGAGTTGGTCTTGGTCCTCTTGTGAAAAGGTAATGGATTTAAAGACCTTGCGGTTGACAAAGCGTTGCGATAAGTCAGCTAGAATCTTGTCAGGACTGGTCATCCAGAGCTGGAAGTAGGTATTCATCACACCATCATCCAGAGCCAGATAGTCAGATAAGGTCACATTTTTTTTAAAGAAAGGCAGGAGGTGTGGAGAAGTTCGTGCAAAGAAGTCCTTATCTTCTGGATAAAGTTCCTTGGCGCGTTTGAGGAGATTCTGCAGGAGAACTTCCATGGCCCGTGTTGCTGGGTGGAAATAGACCTGCATATACATCTGGTAGCGACTGAGGACGTAGTCTTCGATGGCGTGCATGCCATTGCGCTGAAAGGCGATACCATTTTCGACAGGACGAATGACTCGAAGAATCCGAGTCAGGTCAAATTCTCCATAAGATGCTCCTGTAAAATAGGAGTCGCGCAAGAGATAGTCCATGCGGTCTGCATCAATCTGACTAGAAATGAGTTGCACGACCTGCTTGTTAGGATAGGTATGGTCTATGACACTGGCTACCTTTTCTGGAAAATCTGGCGCTACTTGTAGTAGGACTTGGTGAATCTCCGTTTCAGGACTTTGGATAATCTCCTGAGTAATAGCTTCGTGGTCTGTATCAAAGAGATGTTCAAAAGTATGGGAGTAGGCACCATGTCCGAGGTCATGAAGGAGTGCAGCGGTCATGGTCAAGAGAGACTCAGCAGGATTCCATTCTTCAGGATATTTTTCTTCAAAAATCTCTGTGATACGTCGTGCAATTTCATAGACTCCTAGACAGTGAGAGAAGCGACTGTGTTCTCCACCGTGGAAGGTATAACTGGAAGTTCCCAGTTGCTTGATTCGACGCAAACGCTGAAATTCTTTTGTATTAATCAAGTCATAGATGATTTGATTATTGACATGGATGTAGTTGTGAACTGGGTCACGGAATACTTTTTCGTTCATATGACCATTATAGCAAAATCCTGCTCTTTTTGGTAAAATAGTAGGACAAGAGACAAGAAAGAGGACTTGATGTGAAGATTCGGATGCGAAATAGGATTCAGTTTGATGAGCAGTTGGAAGTGATTGACCAACTCTATGATGTGGAAGTGCATGAAAAAGGAGATTATAGCTACCTGCTTTTCTATAATGAGGAAAAGGAAAAAGTGGTTATTAAATTTCATGGTCAAGAACTGGTGATGAGCCGATTTTCTAATCCCAAGACCATTATGCGCTTTTTAAAGGATAGTGATAGTTTAGCCTATATTCCCACACCTACGGGCATGCAGGAGTTTATCATCCAAACGAGCCATTATCAAGTTGATGGGCAAAAGATTGAACTAGATTATCAACTACAAAATCAAGAGGGACATCCCTTTGCCAGCTATCAATTGGAAATTACTTGGTGCTAGTCTCTTGTTTTTTTCAAATTTTTGCTAGCTATCTTCTCGGATTAGCCTGCTAATGTGGTAGATTAGGCTATTTTTTGGTATAATAAAAGTTATGGAAATTGAAAAAACCAATCGTATGAATGCGCTCTTTGAATTTTATGCAGCGCTTTTGACAGACAAGCAAATGAACTACATAGAGCTCTACTACGCTGATGATTATAGCCTTGCTGAGATTGCCGAGGAGTTTGGTGTCAGTCGTCAGGCTGTCTATGACAATATCAAGCGAACAGAAAAGATTCTGGAAGATTATGAGATGAAATTGCACATGTACTCGGACTACATTGTCCGCAGTCAGATTTTTGACCAGATATTGGAGCGTTATCCCAAGGATGACTTTCTGCAGGAGCAGATAGAAATTTTAACAAGCATTGATAATCGGGAGTAATCATGGGCAGTCTAGTTATTTATCAAGGAATACCTTGCGAACTATTAGCAGCAGAGAAACCATTTCCTACTCGACTACAGATTATCTCGCCCAATGATAACTCCAAAGCCATGCAAATAGGTTTTAGCTGTTGGGGATATCCAAATGAAATCATGAAAGAAGTCACACCCGAAGAACTAGAGTGTTTGCAACATTTCGGACGATTTCCACTGAATTGAATAAATAGGAGAAAAATATGGCATTTGAAAGTTTAACAGAACGTTTGCAGAACGTCTTTAAAAATCTACGTAAAAAAGGAAAAATCTCTGAATCTGATGTTCAAGAGGCAACCAAAGAAATTCGCTTGGCCTTGCTTGAGGCCGACGTTGCCTTGCCTGTTGTAAAGGACTTTATCAAGAAAGTTCGTGAGCGTGCAGTCGGGCATGAGGTCATTGATACCCTTAATCCTGCGCAACAAATTATTAAAATCGTTGATGAGGAACTGACAACCGTTTTGGGTTCTGATACGGCAGAGATTATCAAGTCACCTAAGATTCCTACAATCATCATGATGGTCGGTTTGCAAGGGGCTGGTAAAACAACCTTTGCTGGTAAATTGGCTAACAAACTCAAGAAAGAAGAAAATGCTCGTCCTTTGATGATTGCGGCGGATATTTATCGTCCTGCTGCCATTGACCAGCTTAAGACCTTGGGGCAACAGATTGATGTGCCTGTCTTTGCACTTGGAACAGAAGTACCAGCTGTTGAAATTGTACGTCAAGGTTTGGAGCAAGCCCAAACTAATCATAACGACTATGTCTTGATTGATACTGCGGGTCGTTTGCAGATTGATGAGCTTTTGATGAATGAACTTCGTGACGTGAAAGCACTAGCTCAACCAAACGAAATTCTCCTCGTGGTTGATGCCATGATTGGTCAAGAAGCGGCCAATGTTGCGCGTGAGTTTAATGCTCAGTTGGAAGTGACTGGGGTCATCCTTACCAAGATTGATGGCGATACTCGTGGTGGTGCGGCTCTATCTGTTCGTCACATTACCGGAAAACCAATCAAGTTCACTGGTACAGGTGAAAAGATTACGGACATTGAGACCTTCCACCCAGACCGTATGTCAAGCCGTATCCTTGGCATGGGGGATATGCTCACTCTGATTGAGAAAGCTTCTCAGGAATACGATGAGCAAAAAGCCCTTGAAATGGCTGAGAAGATGCGTGAAAACACCTTTGATTTCAATGATTTCATTGATCAGTTGGATCAGGTGCAAAACATGGGGCCGATGGAAGACTTGCTCAAGATGATTCCAGGTATGGCCAATAATCCAGCCCTTCAAAACATGAAGGTGGATGAACGCCAGATTGCTCGCAAACGTGCCATTGTGTCCTCCATGACACCTGAAGAACGTGAAAACCCAGATTTGTTAAATCCAAGCCGTCGCCGTCGTATCGCAGCTGGTTCTGGAAATACCTTTGTCGAAGTCAATAAATTTATCAAGGACTTTAACCAGGCTAAACAGCTCATGCAAGGTGTCATGTCTGGAGATATGAACAAAATGATGAAGCAAATGGGAATCAATCCAAACAACCTTCCTAAAAATATGCCAAATATGGGAGGAATGGATATGTCTGCCCTTGAAGGAATGATGGGACAAGGCGGTATGCCTGACCTGTCAGCTCTCGGAGGAGCAGGAATGCCAGATATGAGCCAAATGTTTGGTGGCGGACTCAAAGGTAAAATCGGTGAATTTGCTATGAAACAGTCCATGAAACGCATGGCGAATAAAATGAAGAAAGCAAAGAAGAAACGCAAGTAAGATAAGGGAAGGCCGCAGGGCTTTCCTTTTTTAGAAAGAAGAAAAATGAGCACTTCAGTAGTTGGAAATGCTCGTTTTTTGATGTATTTAGACTCTTAATCTTTATTTTCGTATGGTAAGATCAAGTTCAAGATGATTCCTGTCATAGCTGATAGGGCAGTTCCTGAAAGGGTAACTGGACCAAGTTTAAGGATAGCTCCTCCAAGCCCAAGGACTAACATAGCACTTGCGATGATTAGGTTACGCATTTGAGCGAAATCAACACGTTCTTTGATCAAGACTTTCAAACCGTTGCTGGCGATAACTCCGTAGAGAAGGATTGACATACCACCAAGTACAGCATTTGGAATGGTTGAAATCAAGGCAGTGAATTTACCAAGGAAGCTAAGGGCAATCGCGATGAAGGCAGCGTTACGGATAACTGAGACAGAAGCGATACGAGTCATACCGATAACCCCTGTATTTTCTCCGTAAGTTGTATTGGCTGGTCCACCAAGGAAGGCAGAAACAGAAGTTGCGATACCGTCACCAAGAAGAGTACGGTGAAGACCTGGTTCTTTCAAGAATTGACGACCACAGATTTGACCCAAAACAGTATGGTCTCCGATATGTTCAGAAATTGTTACGATAGCGATTGGCAAGATAGCGATGGTTTCTGGACCAAAGTAAAGATTGTATTCTTTAAAGGCACCACCTGTGCTAAATGGCAAGTAGAAACCAGGAATTTCAAACCAGTTAGCTTCTAGGACAGGCGTAAAGTCAACCAAGCCAAGAGTTAGTGCGAAGAGGTAACCACCGATAATGGCAAAGAGGAAAGGAATGATTCGTAGGAAGCCTTTTCCTTTTGTATTGATAAAGGCAGCAATCAAGAACGTAACAACGGCTACAAGAGCATTTTTCCAATTTCCGTCTGCTACAAGACCTGCATTGGTAACAGCTGAACCTGCAAGTCCAAGACCGATAACGATGATCATAGGACCGATAATGATTGGTGGCAAGAGTTTATCAATCCATTTTGTTCCTACAAATCGGATGCTGGTAGCAACAAGGACATATACCAAACCAGTCAAGATAACCCCTGTTTGGGCAGCAGATACATCGCCACCCATTTCTTTCATAGCAAGTGACATAGCTGTGATAAAGGCAAATGAAGAACCTAGATAAACTGGAACTTTAAAACCAGTTGAAATCATGTAGATGAGTGTCCCAACACCTGAAGCAAAAAGGGCAACAGATACAGGCATTCCCAAAATCAATGGTACCAAGATGGTCGCACCAAACATAGCGAAAACGTGTTGGAAGCTAAGGAGAATTCCTTTTCCAGCCGAAGGACGTTGGTCAACGTCTAGTAACAAATCAACAGTTGATTCTTGTTTCATATAAACCTCACTTTTGGGCATCAAAAAAGAGCCCATTATTTTACAGCAATAGGCCCTCAGAGTAAGACTTCTTTAAAATCTAGACTTTAAAGAGTTTCAAATATTTCTGTGTCTTCGTCACCTCACGGGATGACATTAAAAACCTTTGCTTGTGATAGTATAGCAAAAATTACAAACTTTGTAAATATTTTTTTACTAAAAATAGCATAAAAATCTAGTTATCCGCATAAAAACTGGACTTATCACACTTTATCAAGGTCAAAACCACTCAATTTACTACTAATTTACTACTTATGAATGAGCTTTGATACGACGATTTATCCTTGAAAAGTGAAGATATAAAGATACTTCCAATAAAATTTGAATATTTAATAGGTAGACACTTCAAAAAATGAGGTGTCTATTTTTTTACCCGATTTTGAAAGGAAGTGAACTTATGAAAACAAAAAATCAAGAATCAAAAGGTCGTTCCCCACTCTTTAAGACCATCAAACATTCATTCAGCCAATAAAAAAGAAAGGATAGGTAAAAATATGGAACTTAAATTTGTGATTCCCAACATGGAAAAAACATTCGGCAATTTAGAATTTGCTGGCGAGGATAAAGTCGTTCAGCGAAGAATCAACGGACGGCTAACTGTCTTATCAAGAAGCTATAATCTCTATTCTGATGTTCAAAGAGCAGATGATATTGTGGTGGTGCTTCCTGCTGAAGCTGGCGAAAAACATTTCGGCTTTGAGGAACGTGTGAAGTTAGTCAATCCACGTATTACCGCAGAGGGCTACAAAATCGGCACTCGTGGTTTTACAAATTACCTTTTACATGCTGACGACATGATAAAAGAATAAAGAAAGAGAGGAAAAATGATGAGATTAGCAAATGGCATTGTATTAGATAAAGACACGACTTTTGGAGAATTGAAATTCTCTGCTCTACGTCGTGAAGTGAGAATCCAAAATGAAGACGGGTCGGTTTCAGATGAAATCAAGGAACGTACCTATGACTTAAAATCCAAAGGACAAGGACGCATGATTCAAGTAAGTATTCCTGCCAGCGTGCCTTTGAAAGAGTTTGATTATAACGCACGGGTGGAACTTATCAATCCCATTGCGGACACCGTTGCTACTGCCACCTATCAAGGAGCAGATGTTGACTGGTATATCAAGGCAGACGATATTGTGCTGACAAAGGATTCTAGTTCATTCAAAGCTCAACCACAAGCAAAGAAAGAACCGACACAAGACAAATAGTCGCTAGGTAGAAAGGAGACTTTTTCGCATGAAACAGCGTGGTAAAAGGATTCGCCCATCTGGTAAAGATTTAGTCTTTCATTTTACGATAGCGTCACTCCTGCCTGTTTTCCTGCTGGTTGTCGGACTGTTTCATGTGAAGACAATCCAGCAGATCAACTGGCAGGATTTTAACCTATCACAAGCAGATAAGATTGACATTCCCTATTTAATTATCAGTTTCAGTGTCGCAATTCTTATCTGCTTGCTGGTAGCGTTTGTATTCAAACGGGTTCGCTATGATACGGTTAAACAACTTTACCACCGTCAAAAACTGGCAAAGATGATACTTGAAAACAAGTGGTATGAATCTGAACAGGTCAAAACAGAGGGTTTCTTTAAAGATAGTGCTGGTCGTACAAAAAAGATAACCTACTTCCCTAAAATGTATTATCGACTTAAAAATGGCTTGATACAGATACGGGTGGAAATCACGCTGGGAAAATATCAAGACCAACTCTTACACTTGGAAAAGAAATTAGAGAGTGGCTTGTACTGTGAGCTGACGGATAAAGAGTTAAAGGATTCCTATGTGGAATATACTTTGCTCTATGACACCATAGCCAGTCGTATTTCTATTGATGAAGTAGAAGCTAAAGATGGTAAACTTCGCTTAATGAAAAACGTATGGTGGGAATATGATAAGCTCCCTCATATGTTGATTGCTGGTGGTACAGGTGGCGGTAAAACTTACTTTATACTGACACTGATTGAAGCCTTGCTTCATACAGATTCAAAACTGTATATTCTTGACCCGAAAAATGCTGACCTTGCGGACTTAGGTTCTGTGATGGCAAATGTCTACTATAGAAAAGAAGACTTGCTTTCTTGCATTGAAACATTCTATGAAGAAATGATGAAACGTAGTGAGGAAATGAAGCAGATGAAGAACTATAAGACTGGCAAAAATTATGCTTACTTAGGTCTCCCGGCACACTTCTTAATCTTTGATGAATACGTCGCTTTCATGGAAATGCTGGGAACAAAAGAAAACACCGCAGTTATGAATAAGCTGAAACAGATTGTCATGTTAGGTCGTCAAGCTGGCTTCTTTCTAATACTGGCTTGTCAACGTCCAGACGCAAAATATTTAGGCGACGGAATCCGTGATCAGTTTAATTTCAGAGTGGCTTTAGGTCGTATGTCTGAAATGGGCTATGGCATGATGTTTGGCAGTGACGTACAAAAGGATTTCTTCTTAAAGCGAATCAAAGGTCGTGGCTATGTTGATGTAGGAACAAGTGTCATATCAGAGTTTTATACTCCCCTTGTACCAAAAGGATATGATTTCTTGGAGGAAATTAAAAAGTTATCCAACAGCAGACAGTCCACGCAGGCGACGTGCGAAGCGGAAGTCGCAGGTGTGGACTGATCTTGCTGGCTGGTGTGGCAATAGCCACGCCAGCACTTAACCCCCCGTATCTAACAGGGGGGTACAAATCGACAGGAAACAGTCAAAAAAACATTAGAAAATCCTTTGGTTACAAGGGATTTACAAAATTTCAGCGTATGTCAAATGGGCTTTAAAAGTTGACATACGCCTTTTTGATTGGAGGGATTTTTACTGAATGAACAAACTTGGTTACAGCATTTAAAAGAAAAACGCTTGGCTTATGGACTATCTCAAAACCGTTTAGCTGTTGCGACTGGTATTACAAGGCAGTATCTAAGCGATATTGAAACAGGAAAAGTCAAGCCATCAGAGGATTTACAGCAGTCCCTTTGGGAAGCTCTGGAACGCTTCAATCCCGACGCTCCCCTTGAAATGCTGTTTGATTATGTAAGGATTCGCTTTCCGACAACAGACGTACAGCAGGTGGTCGAAAACATCTTACAACTGAAACTGTCCTATTTTCTTCATGAGGACTATGGTTTCTATTCTTATTCAGAGCATTATGCTTTAGGCGATATATTCGTTCTCTGCTCCCACGAACTGGACAAAGGAGTTCTGGTGGAATTGAAAGGTCGTGGGTGTCGGCAATTTGAAAGCTATCTTCTGGCTCAACAAAGAAGCTGGTATGAGTTCTTTATGGACGCTTTGGTGGCTGGCGGTGTGATGAAACGCCTTGACCTTGCCATTAACGATAAGACAGGGATTTTGAATATCCCTGTACTCACTGAAAAATGCAGACAGGAAGAATGTATATCCGTCTTCCGCAGTTTCAAAAGCTATCGCAGTGGCGAACTGGTACGCAAAGATGAAAAGGAATGTATGGGAAATACCCTCTATATCGGTTCATTACAGAGTGAAGTTTATTTCTGTATCTATGAAAAGGACTATGAACAGTACAAGAAAAATGATATTCCCATTGAAGACGCAGAAGTAAAAAACCGTTTTGAGATTCGGCTGAAAAATGAGCGTGCCTATTATGCAGTCCGTGATTTACTCGTCTATGATAATCCAGAAAAGACTGCTTTTAAAATTATCAATCGGTATATCCGTTTTGTAGATAAAGACGATTCCAAACCTCGTTCTGATTGGAAGCTGAATGAAGAATGGGCTTGGTTTATTGGGAACAACCGTGAACGATTAAAACTAACCACAAAACCAGAGCCTTACTCTTTCCAGCGGACGCTGAACTGGCTTTCCCATCAAGTCGCACCCACTTTAAAGGTTGCGATTAAACTTGATGAAATCAACCAGACGCAGGTTGTGAAAGACATTCTCGACCATGCGAAACTGACAGACCGGCATGAGCAGATTTTGAAGCAACAGTCGGCAAAAGATAAGGACGTGATAACGACAAAGAAATAACCTAAACACAAATTCATTGAATATAGAGAGGAGAACATTTTTATGAATTTTGGACAAAACCTTTATAACTGGTTTCTATCAAACGCTCAATCACTGGTACTTTTAGCAATCGTTGTGATTGGCTTGTATCTTGGCTTCAAGCGTGAGTTCAGTAAACTCATTGGCTTTCTCATTATTGCGATTATTGCGGTAGGCTTAGTCTTCAACGCTGCTGGAGTAAAAGACATTTTACTAGAGCTATTCAATCGCATTATTGGTGCTTAAATTAAACCGTTATTTTGTGGAATATAAGTGGTTTTCTTATGTTCAGCAAAAGAATGGTACACCAAACGAAGTGCGGTAGGGATTTTTGAATCTCTATAAAGAAAGGACGTGTGAATACATGGACGATATGCAAGTCTACATTGCCAATTTAGGCAAATACAATGAGGGCGAATTAGTTGGTGCATGGTTTACCTTTCCCATTGATTTTGAGGAAGTCAAAGAGAAAATCGGCTTGAATGATGAATATGAGGAATACGCCATTCATGATTACGAGTTACCCTTTACGGTTGACGAATACACTTCTATTAGCGAACTCAATCGCCTATGGGAAATGGTATCGGAGTTGCCAGAAGAACTACAATCGGAGCTATCTGCTCTGCTCACTCATTTTTCAAGTA
This sequence comes from Streptococcus sp. CL6.22, assembly GCF_049738055.1. Lineage (GTDB taxonomy): Bacteria > Bacillota > Bacilli > Lactobacillales > Streptococcaceae > Streptococcus > Streptococcus mitis_DJ. Next base: position 52,240 of record NZ_JBKOTV010000001.1, read on the forward strand.
TTGAAGAATTAAGCGAACATCAAGAAGATATTATCATTCATTCCGATTGTGATGATATGTCTGACGTGGCACGCTACTACATTGAAGAAACGGGTGCTTTAGGCGAAGTGCCAGCCAGTCTTCAAAACTATATTGATTATGAATCCTATGGTCGGGATTTAGACCTTTCGGGAACGTTTATCTCAACCAATCACGGGATTTTTGAAATCGTCTATTAAATCTGTCGGTACATTCTTACTGGCAGATTTTCTTGTTTACGGGGTAGTCAAAAGACTATCCCCATTTTTATGAAAGGATTGATTACATGAAGAAAATACGAAGCTATACCAGTATCTGGTCTGTTGAGAAAGTGTTGTACTCCATCAATGACTTTAGACTTCCGTTTCCCATAACCTTTACGCAAATGACATGGTTTGTCGTGTCACTCTTTGCAGTTATGATACTTGGCAACTTGCCCCCTCTTTCTATGATAGAGGGAGCATTTCTCAAATACTTTGGGATTCCTGTGGCTTTCACATGGTTTATGTCTACAAAAACCTTTGATGGTAAAAAGCCTTATGGATTTTTGAAGTCTGTCATTGCTTATGCACTGCGACGAAAACTGACCTATGCAGGAAAAAAAGTAACGCTTGGCAGAAACCAGCCACAAGAAGCCATTACAGCAGTTAGGAGTGAATTTTATGGCATATCCAATTAAATATATTGAAAACAATCTGGTCTGGAATAAAGATGGGGAATGTTACGCTTACTATGAGCTTGTTCCCTACAATTACTCATTTCTAAGTCCGGAACAGAAAATACAAGTACATGATTCTTTCAGACAGCTTATCGCACAAAATCGTGATGGCAAGATTCATGCTTTACAAATCAGTACAGAATCCAGCATACTTTCTGCACAAGAACGTTCCAAAAATGAAGTCACTGGAAAGCTCAAAACGGTTGCCTATGACAAAATCGACCAACAGACAGACGCTTTAATATCCATGATTGGCGAAAATCAAGTGGACTACCGTTTCTTTATCGGTTTTAAGTTGCTTCTCAACGATCAGGAGTTTTCTATGAAAAGTCTTACCGTTGAAGCAAAAAATGCTTTTACTGATTTTGTCTATGATGTGAACCATAAGCTGATGGGCGATTTTGTTAGTATGAGTAATGATGAAATCCTGCGTTTTCAGAAGATGGAAAAGCTTTTAGAAAATAAAATCTCCCGTCGTTTCAAAATCCGAAGATTAGATAAGGACGACTTCGGCTATCTGATTGAACACCTTTACGGACAGACAGGCACTGCCTATGAAGAGTATGAGTATCCTCTATCAAAGAAAAAGCTGGAACATGAAACACTGATTAAAACCTATGACCTCATTAAGCCTACTCGCTGTCTGGTGGAAGAAAAACAGCGATATTTGAAAATCCAGCAGGAAGACGAAACCGCCTATGTAGCTTACTTTACCATCAACAGTATTGTCGGCGAACTGGACTTCCCGTCCTCTGAAATCTTCTACTACCAGCAACAGCAATTTACCTTTCCGATTGATACGTCAATGAATGTGGAAATTGTAGCGAATCGTAAAGCCCTATCTACTGTCCGCAATAAAAAGAAAGAACTGAAAGACTTGGATAACCACGCATGGCAAAGTGATAATGAAACCAGCTCTAATGTGGCGGAAGCTCTGGAAAGTGTGAACGAGCTGGAAACCAATTTAGACCAAAGCAAGGAATCTATGTATAAGCTGTCCTATGTTGTAAGGGTATCAGCAAATGACCTTGACGAACTTAAACGTCGTTGTAATGAAGTGAAAGATTTCTATGATGATTTGAGCGTGAAACTGGTACGACCTTTTGGGGATATGCTGGGCTTACATGAAGAATTTTTACCTGCCAGCAAAAGATATATGAATGACTATATTCAATACGTGACCTCTGATTTCCTCGCTGGTTTAGGTTTTGGTGCTACTCAAATGCTGGGTGAAAATGAGGGGATTTATGTTGGCTACAGCTTAGATACTGGACGCAATGTCTATCTGAAACCTGCTCTTGCCAGTCAAGGGGTTAAGGGTTCAGTAACCAATGCGTTAGCGTCTGCCTTTGTCGGTTCGCTGGGTGGTGGTAAATCCTTTGCGAATAACCTTATCGTCTATTATGCAGTGCTTTATGGGGCACAAGCAGTGATTGTAGACCCAAAAGCAGAACGTGGCAGATGGAAAGAAACCTTGCCAGAGATTTCCCATGAAATCAATATCGTCAATCTGACTTCTGATGAGAAAAACAAAGGCTTACTTGACCCTTATGTAATTATGAAAAATACCAAAGATTCTGAATCACTGGCTATTGATATTTTGACATTCCTTACGGGGATTTCCTCTCGTGATGGGGAACGCTTCCCAATCCTTAGAAAAGCCATTCGTGCAGTAACCAATAGTGAAGTGCGAGGGTTGATGAAAGTGATTGAAGAATTACGGGTTGAGAATACGCCACTAAGTACCAGCATAGCCGACCATATCGAAAGTTTTACAGACTATGACTTTGCCCATCTGCTTTTTAGTGATGGTTATGTAGAGCAGTCTATCAGCCTTGAAAAACAACTGAACATTATACAGGTTGCCGACTTGGTACTTCCTGACAAGGAAACTTCCTTTGAGGAATATACCACAATGGAGTTACTATCGGTAGCAATGCTGATTGTCATTAGTACCTTTGCGTTGGACTTTATCCATACAGACCGAAGTATTTTCAAGATTGTAGACTTAGACGAAGCATGGAGCTTCTTACAGGTGGCACAAGGGAAAACACTATCTATGAAGCTGGTTCGTGCTGGTCGTGCTATGAACGCTGGGGTATATTTCGTGACCCAAAATACAGATGACCTCTTAGATGAAAAACTGAAAAATAACCTCGGCTTAAAATTTGCCTTTCGTTCCACTGACCTTAACGAGATTAAAAAAACCCTTGCCTTTTTTGGTGTAGACCCAGAGGACGAAAACAATCAGAAGCGATTGCGTGATTTGGAAAACGGGCAATGCCTTATCAGTGATTTATATGGTCGTGTCGGTGTGATACAGTTCCACCCTGTATTTGAAGAACTGCTCCATGCCTTTGATACCAGACCACCTGTGCGAAAAGAGGTGTAAATGTGAAACCATCAATATTAAACAGAATAAAATCAAACTGGACGCTGAAACGTCTAGGTAAAGTGGCAATGACAGTGGCTTTCACACTTGTGATTGCCATTTTTCTTTTAGCCATGCTGGGAACGGTGGTTCAAGCTGCGGGCTTGGTAGATGATACGGTCAATGTGGCAAATGAATACAGCCGATACCCACTTGAAAACTATCAACTGGATTTTTATGTGGATAATAGCTGGGGCTGGCTACCGTGGAACTGGTCGGACGGAATTGGAAAACAAGTCATGTATGGACTATATGCCATTACCAATTTTATTTGGACAATCAGTCTTTATGTTTCCAATGCGACGGGTTACTTAGTACAGGAAGCCTATTCCTTAGACTTCATTTCCGCTACAGCAGATTCCATTGGCAAGAATATGCAGACCCTTGCAGGAGTTACGCCTAGCGGACTATCAACAGAGGGATTCTATGTTGGATTCCTCTTACTCTTGATTTTGGTTCTTGGGGTTTATGTTGCCTATACAGGACTGATAAAAAGAGAAACTACAAAAGCGATTCATGCCATTGTGAACTTTGTCATGGTATTTATCCTATCAGCTTCCTTTATTGCCTACGCTCCCGACTACATTAAAAAAATCAATGATTTTTCATCAGACATCAGTAATGCCAGTTTATCACTTGGCACGAAGATTGTCATGCCCCATTCCGATAGTCAAGGCAAGGACAGCGTGGACTTAATCAGAGATAGCCTGTTTTCCATACAGGTTCAGCAACCGTGGCTACTGCTTCAATACAACAGTTCAGACATTGAAAGTATCGGTATTGACCGTGTGGAAAGCCTGCTCTCCACCAGCCCAGATTCCAACAATGGCGAAGACAGAGAAAAAATTGTTGCGGAAGAAATTGAAGATAGAAGCAATACCAATATGACGATTACAAAGACGATTAACCGTTTAGGTACAGTCTTCTTCCTATTTGTCTTCAATATTGGGATTTCCATATTTGTATTCCTATTAACAGGAATCATGATTTTCTCGCAGGTACTTTTTATCATCTATGCTATGTTTCTGCCTGTGAGCTTTATTTTAAGCATGATTCCATCATTTGATGGTATGTCAAAACGAGCCATAACAAAGCTCTTTAATACCATTTTGACACGAGCTGGAATCAAATTGATTATTACGACAGCATTTAGTATTTCAACCATGCTCTATACCTTATCGGCTGGTTATCCGTTCTTTTTGATTGCTTTTCTACAGATTGTGACCTTTGCAGGAATCTACTTCAAGCTGGGCGATTTAATGAGTATGTTTTCTCTACAGAGTAACGATTCTCAAAGTGTGGGAAGTCGTGTGATGAGAAAACCTCGTATGCTTATGCACGCTCACATGCACCGTCTACAGCGGAAACTTGGACGTTCCATGACTACTCTAGGGGCTGGGTCTGCCATTGTTACAGGTAAAAAAGGACAGTCGGGTTCGGGGAGTTCTGCAAGGACACAAGCAGATCACTCCCGACCAGACGGAAAGGAAAAACAACACTTGGAAAACGTATCGGTCAAACCATCGGTACAGTAGCTGATACCAAAGACAGAATGGTAGACACTGCTAGTGGTTTGAAAGAACAGGTTAAAGATTTGCCGACCAATGCAAGATATGCAGTATATCAAGGAAAATCCAAAGTAAAAGAGAATGTCCGTGATTTAACCAGTAGTATTTCTCAAACCAAAGCGGACAGAGCCAGTGGACGCAAGGAACAGCAGGAACAAAGGCGAAAAACCATTGCGAAGCGTCGCTCTGAAATGGAACAGGTCAAACAGAAAAAACAGCCTGCTTCTTCTGTTCATGAAAGACCGACTACAAGACAAGAACAATATCATGATGAACAGACCTCAAAACAGTCTAATATTCAGACTTCATATAAGGAATCTCAACAAGCCAAACAAGAGCGTCCAGCAGTTAAGTCCGATTTTTCAAGTCCAAAAGTGGAACGCCAAGGCAATACCGTTCAAGAAAAAACCGTTCAAAAGCCAGCAACTTCAACCACTACAGCAGATAGAACTTCACAACGTCCAATCACAAAAGAACGTCCGTCTACTGTTCAAAGAGTACCACTACAAAATACAAGAAGTAGACCACCAATCAAAACCGCCACCATTAAGAAAGTCGGTAAGAAACCATGAAGTTGAAAACTTTAGTGATTGGTGGTTCTGGATTATTCTTGATGGTCTTCTCACTGCTTCTGTTTGTTGCCATTTTATTTTCAGATGAACAGGACAGCGGAATTTCCAATATTCATTATGGAGGTGTGAATGTTTCCGCAGAAGTGCTGGCTCATAAGCCTATGGTAGAAAAATATGCCAAAGAATATGGCGTTGAAGAATATGTCAACATACTTCTTGCGATTATACAGGTGGAATCGGGCGGTACTGCGGAAGATGTTATGCAGTCCTCGGAATCCCTCGGTCTTCCACCTAATTCATTGAGTACAGAAGAATCCATTAAGCAAGGTGTGAAGTATTTCAGTGAATTATTAGCCAGTAGCGAAAGGCTCAGTGTAGATTTAGAATCGGTTATCCAGTCCTACAATTATGGTGGTGGTTTCTTAGGGTATGTGGCTAATCGTGGAAATAAATATACCTTTGAACTGGCTCAAAGTTTCTCAAAAGAGTATTCAGGTGGCGAAAAAGTGTCTTACCCCAATCCCATAGCCATACCTATCAATGGGGGCTGGCGATACAACTATGGCAATATGTTTTATGTGCAACTGGTAACGCAGTATCTTGTCACAACAGAGTTTGATGATGATACGGTACAAGCCATCATGGACGAAGCACTGAAATATGAGGGCTGGCGATACGTTTACGGTGGAGCTTCCCCGACTACTTCTTTTGATTGTAGCGGACTGACACAATGGACGTATGGAAAAGCTGGAATTAACTTACCACGAACCGCACAACAGCAATATGATGTGACCCAGCATATCCCACTATCGGAAGCACAAGCTGGCGATTTGGTTTTCTTTCATTCTACCTATAACGCTGGCTCTTATATTACTCATGTTGGGATATACCTTGGCAATAACCGTATGTTTCATGCAGGCGACCCAATCGGTTATGCCGACTTAACAAGCCCCTACTGGCAACAGCATTTAGTGGGAGCAGGACGAATCAAACAATGAGAAAGGAAGATTTAATGATGAAATTTAGAAAAAATCAGAATAAAGAAAAACAGATACCAAAGGAAAAGAAACCTCGTGTCTATAAGGTCAATCCTCATAAAAAGGTTGTGATTGCCTTGTGGGTACTTTTAGGGCTTAGTTTCAGCTTTGCGATATTCAAGCACTTTACAGCTATAGATACTCATACTATTCACGAAACAACTATCATAGAAAAGGAATACGTTGATACTCATCATGTAGAAAATTTTGTAGAGAACTTTGCGAAAGTCTACTATTCATGGGAGCAATCCGATAAGTCCATTGATAATCGAATGGAAAGTCTAAAAGGCTATCTGACAGATGAACTTCAAGCTCTCAATGTTGATACAGTACGCAAAGATATTCCTGTATCGTCTTCTGTAAGAGGATTTCAGATATGGACGGTAGAGCCAACTGGCGACAATGAGTTTAATGTAACCTACAGTGTAGACCAGCTCATTACAGAGGGAGAAAATACAAAGACCGTCCACTCTGCTTATATAGTGAGTGTCTATGTAGATGGTTCTGGAAATATGGTACTGGTTAAGAATCCGACCATTACCAACATACCTAAGAAATCAAGTTATAAACCAAAAGCCATTGAAAGTGAGGGGACGGTTGATTCCATTACAACCAATGAAATCAATGAGTTTTTAACGACGTTCTTCAAGCTCTATCCTACAGCGACAGCCAGTGAACTTTCCTACTATGTGAATGACGGGATATTAAAACCAATCGGAAAAGAGTACATCTTTCAAGAACTGGTAAATCCTATTCACAATCGTAAGGATAATCAAGTCACGGTATCGCTGACAGTGGAGTATATCGACCAGCAGACCAAAGCAACGCAGGTATCTCAATTTGATTTGGTACTTGAAAAGAACGGGAGTAATTGGAAGATTGTAAAATAACAAATATTGGTACATGATTACAGATACTTTGTAATCATGTACTCTTTTTGATAAAAAATTGGAGATTCCTTTACAAATATGCTCTTACGTGCTATAATTTAAGTGACTATTTAAAAGGAGTTAATAAATATGCGGCAAGGTATTCTTAAATAAACTGTCAATTTGATAGCGGGAACAAATAATTAGATGTCCTTTTTTAGGAGGGCTTAGTTTTTTGTACCCAGTTTAAGAATACCTTTATCATGTGATTCTAAAGTATCCAGAGAATATCTGTATGCTTTGTATACCTATGGTTATGCATAAAAATCCCAGTGATAAAAGTATTTATCACTGGGATTTTTATGCCCTTTTGGGTTTTTGAATGGAGGAAAATCACATGAAAATTATTAATATTGGAGTTTTAGCTCATGTTGATGCAGGAAAAACTACCTTAACAGAAAGCTTATTATATAACAGTGGAGCGATTACAGAATTAGGAAGCGTGGACAAAGGTACAACGAGGACGGATAATACGCTTTTAGAACGTCAGAGAGGAATTACAATTCAGACAGGAATAACCTCTTTTCAGTGGGAAAATACGAAGGTGAACATCATAGACACGCCAGGACATATGGATTTCTTAGCAGAAGTATATCGTTCATTATCAGTTTTAGATGGGGCAATTCTACTGATTTCTGCAAAAGATGGCGTACAAGCACAAACTCGTATATTATTTCATGCACTTAGGAAAATGGGGATTCCCACAATCTTTTTTATCAATAAGATTGACCAAAATGGAATTGATTTATCAACGGTTTATCAGGATATTAAAGAGAAACTTTCTGCCGAAATTGTAATCAAACAGAAGGTAGAACTGTATCCTAATATGTGTGTGACGAACTTTACCGAATCTGAACAATGGGATACGGTAATAGAGGGAAACGATGACCTTTTAGAGAAATATATGTCCGGTAAATCATTAGAAGCATTGGAACTCGAACAAGAGGAAAGCATAAGATTTCATAATTGTTCCCTGTTCCCTGTTTATCACGGAAGTGCAAAAAACAATATAGGGATTGATAACCTTATAGAAGTGATTACGAATAAATTTTATTCATCAACACATCGAGGTCAGTCTGAACTTTGCGGAAAAGTTTTCAAAATTGAGTATTCGGAAAAAAGACAGCGTCTTGCATATATACGTCTTTATAGTGGCGTACTGCATTTGCGAGATTCGGTTAGAATATCGGAAAAGGAAAAAATAAAAATTACAGAAATGTATACTTCAATAAATGGTGAATTATGTAAAATCGATAAGGCTTATTCCGGGGAAATTGTTATTTTGCAGAATGAGTTTTTGAAGTTAAATAGTGTTCTTGGAGATACAAAGCTATTGCCACAGAGAGAGAGAATTGAAAATCCCCTCCCTCTGCTGCAAACGACTGTTGAACCGAGCAAACCTCAACAAAGGGAAATGTTACTTGATGCACTTTTAGAAATCTCCGACAGTGACCCGCTTCTGCGATATTATGTGGATTCTGCGACACATGAAATCATACTTTCTTTCTTAGGGAAAGTACAAATGGAAGTGACTTGTGCTCTGCTGCAAGAAAAGTATCATGTGGAGATAGAAATAAAAGAGCCTACAGTCATTTATATGGAAAGACCGTTAAAAAAAGCAGAGTATACCATTCACATCGAAGTTCCACCGAATCCTTTCTGGGCTTCCATTGGTCTATCTGTAGCACCGCTTCCATTAGGGAGCGGAGTACAGTATGAGAGCTCGGTTTCTCTTGGATACTTAAATCAATCGTTTCAAAATGCAGTTATGGAGGGGATACGCTATGGCTGTGAACAAGGATTGTATGGTTGGAATGTGACGGACTGTAAAATCTGTTTTAAGTATGGCTTATACTATAGCCCTGTTAGTACCCCAGCAGATTTTCGGATGCTTGCTCCTATTGTATTGGAACAAGTCTTAAAAAAAGCTGGAACAGAATTGTTAGAGCCATATCTTAGTTTTAAAATTTATGCGCCACAGGAATATCTTTCACGAGCATACAACGATGCTCCTAAATATTGTGCGAACATCGTAGACACTCAATTGAAAAATAATGAGGTCATTCTTAGTGGAGAAATCCCTGCTCGGTGTATTCAAGAATATCGTAGTGATTTAACTTTCTTTACAAATGGACGTAGTGTTTGTTTAACAGAGTTAAAAGGGTACCATGTTACTACCGGTGAACCTGTTTGCCAGCCCCGTCGTCCAAATAGTCGGATAGATAAAGTACGATATATGTTCAATAAAATAACTTAGTGTATTTTATGTTGTTATATAAATATGGTTTCTTGTTAAATAAGATGAAATATTTTTTAATAAAGATTTGAATTAAAGTGTAAAGGAGGAGATAGTTATTATAAACTACAAGTGGATATTGTGTCCTGTATGTGGAAATAAAACACGATTAAAGATAAGGGAAGATACTGAATTAAAAAAATTCCCCCTCTATTGTCCGAAATGCAGACAAGAAAATTTAATTGAAATAAAGCAGTTCAAAGTAACTGTGATTACAGAGCCAGACGCAAAGACGCAGAGCCGATAAAATGAGATTAATACAATCTCATTTTATCGGCTCTTTCCGTTATGTATGGATTCTTTTAATTAGTCTTCGATGTTTCTTGCTTCGTTGATACCGCTGGCTAAAGATTCCATTAAGGATAGTTCTTTGTCTGTAAAGCTATCCATGTATTTCTCTATCTGTAATCGTCGGGTGCTTTTTACCAAGTTATTAGCAGGTAGGGGTCCCGAGCGCCTACGAGGAATTTGTATCGATAAGAAATAGATTTAAAAATTTCGCTGTTATTTTGTACATTTAACTTGACGGTGACATCTCTCTATTGTGAGTTATTAGTGGTACAGTTTTCAACCGTTTTAATTATAAAAAAGTGGTGCATTTTTAAATTGGCACAAACAGGTAACGGTTATTGCAGGTGTATTTCTTATCTATGGGTTTAACATGGATTTTATCATTAAAATCATGAGTATTGTCCGAGAGTGATTGGTCTTGCGTATGGTTAACCCTAAAGTTATGGAAATAAGACTTAGAAGCAAACTTAAGAGTGTGTTGATTGTGCATTATCTTAAAATTTTGTATAATAGGAATTGAAGTTAAATTAGATGCTAAAAATTTGTAATTAAGAAGGAGGGATTCGTCATGTTGGTATTCCAAATGCGTAATGTAGATAAAACATCTACTGTTTTGAAATAGACTAAAAACAGTGATTACGCAGATAAATAAATACGTTAGATTAATTCCTACCAGTGACTAATCTTATGACTTTTTAAACAGATAACTAAAATTACAAACAAATCGTTTAACTTCTGTATTTATTTATAGATGTAATCACTTCAGGAGTGATTAGATGAACAAAAATATAAAATATTCTCAAAACTTTTTAACGAGTGAAAAAGTACTCAACCAAATAATAAAACAATTGAATTTAAAAGAAACCGATACCGTTTACGAAATTGGAACAGGTAAAGGGCATTTAACGACGAAACTGGCTAAAATAAGTAAACAGGTAACGTCTATTGAATTAGACAGTCATCTATTCAACTTATCGTCAGAAAAATTAAAACTGAACATTCGTGTCACTTTAATTCACCAAGATATTCTACAGTTTCAATTCCCTAACAAACAGAGGTATAAAATTGTTGGGAATATTCCTTACCATTTAAGCACACAAATTATTAAAAAAGTGGTTTTTGAAAGCCATGCGTCTGACATCTATCTGATTGTTGAAGAAGGATTCTACAAGCGTACCTTGGATATTCACCGAACACTAGGGTTGCTCTTGCACACTCAAGTCTCGATTCAGCAATTGCTTAAGCTGCCAGCGGAATGCTTTCATCCTAAACCAAAAGTAAACAGTGTCTTAATAAAACTTACCCGCCATACCACAGATGTTCCAGATAAATATTGGAAGCTATATACGTACTTTGTTTCAAAATGGGTCAATCGAGAATATCGTCAACTGTTTACTAAAAATCAGTTTCATCAAGCAATGAAACACGCCAAAGTAAACAATTTAAGTACCGTTACTTATGAGCAAGTATTGTCTATTTTTAATAGTTATCTATTATTTAACGGGAGGAAATAATTCTATGAGTCGCTTTTGTAAATTTGGAAAGTTACACGTTACTAAAGGGAATGTAGATAAATTATTAGGTATACTACTGACAGCTTCCAAGGAGCTAAAGAGGTCCCTAGCGCCTACGGGGAATTTGTATCGATAAGGAATAGATTTAAAAATTTCGCTGTTATTTTGTACAATAAGGATAAATTTGAATGGTACCATAAACGACCGTTTATGGTACCTTTTCATTTTCCTGCTTTTTCTAAATGTTTTTTAAGTAAATCAAGTACCAAAATCCGTTCCTTTTTCATAGTTCCTATATAGTTATACTTAATGAGTTATGGTACATTTAAATTATAAAATTAAGGAGGTTTTTTTATGATTTTTGGCTATGCTCGAGTGAGTACGGATGATCAAAATCTTAGTTTACAAATTGATGCACTTACTCATTATGGAATTGATAAATTATTTCAAGAAAAAGTAACTGGTGCGAAAAAAGACCGACCGCAATTAGAAGAAATGATCAACCTACTACGTGAAGGAGATTCTGTTGTCATTTACAAGTTAGATCGAATTTCACGATCAACTAAACATTTGATTGAACTTTCTGAATTATTTGAAGAACTTAGTGTCAATTTTATATCTATTCAAGATAACGTAGATACTTCAACGTCTATGGGAAGATTCTTTTTCCGAGTTATGGCTAGTTTAGCAGAACTGGAACGGGATATTATTATTGAACGAACTAACTCTGGTCTTAAGGCAGCCAGAGTCCGAGGAAAAAAAGGGGGCCGTCCAAGTAAAGGTAAGCTATCAATTGATTTAGCTTTAAAAATGTATGACAGCAAAGAGTATTCTATTCGTCAAATTCTTGATGCCTCTAAATTAAGCAAAACAACCTTTTACCGTTACCTCAATAAAAGGAATGCTTAAGATAAGGCTATGAAAAGAATTTTAACTACTTCACAGCGTGAACAACTTCTTTCTGTAGACCACTTATCAGAAGAGGATTTTAAAGCGTATTTTAGTTTTTCTGATTATGATCTGGAGGTTATTAATCAACACCGTGGAAAGGTCAATAAACTAGGATTTGCGATACAACTTTGTTTGGCCCGGTATCCTGGGTGTTCTTTAAGTAATTGGCCGATTAAATCAACCAGACTAACTTCTTATGTGAGTCGACAGCTCCATCTTGATGCAATTGATTTAAATTCATATGATCATAGAAATACACGTGCAAATCACTTCAACGAGATCTTAGAAGTATTCAACTATCATCGATTCGGTAGTGCTAATACACAAAAACAGTTAATAGAATATTTAATTGAACTAGCTTTAGAAAATGATGACTCTATCTATCTAATGAAAAAAACAATTGATTTCTTAACTCGAAAAAGAATTATTTTTCCATCTATAGCTACACTTGAAGACATTATAAGCCGCTGTCGAGATAAAGCAGAAAACAACTTATTTTCAATATTACTCTGTTCATTAACAGATATACAAATTGAAAAACTAGAGAGTTTGTTTCAAATTTATGAAGAGACGAAAATAACTAAACTCGCTTGGCTAAAAGACATTCCAGGTAAGGCAAATCCAGAAAGCTTTATGAGTATTTGTAAAAAAGTGGAAGTGATTGCTTCCATGGGACTCGGGACAATTAATGTCTCCCATATTAATCGGAACAGGTTTCTTCAGCTAGCTAGACTAGGGGAAAATTATGATGCATATGACTTCTCCCGTTTTGAGCTTGAAAAAAGATACTCTTTACTTATTGCTTTTTTAGTCAATCATCATCAATATCTGATCGATCAACTGATTGAGATTAATGACCGCATTTTAGCAAGTATTAAACGCAAAGGGACACGTGATTCACAAGAACAGTTAAAAGAAAAAGGAAAATTGGCTACTAAAAAATTGGAACATTATGCTTCTTTAATTGATGCTCTTCACTTTGCAAAAGATAATGATAGTAATCCTTTTGACGAAATTGAACGAATCATGCCTTGGGAAGATTTAGTACAAGATGGAGAAGAAGCTAAAAAAATTACAGGTAATAAAAATCATGGCTATTTAGAAATGGTTCGAAATAAAGCTAATTACCTCCGAAGATACACGCCAATGTTATTGAGGACCCTTTCGTTCAAAGCAACTCCGGCAGCAAATCCAGTCCTCATGGCCCTAACTCAACTAACTGATTTACACAATAGTGGTAAAAGAAAAATACCGGCAGATACTTCTACTGATTTTGTGAGTAAAAAATGGAAAAGCCTTGTTCGGCCAGAAGAGGGGAAAATAGATCGGTCTTACTATGAGTTAGTAGCTTTCACCGAGCTAAAGAACAATATTCGATCAGGAGATATTTCAGTTGAAGGAAGTATGATCCATCGAAATATTGATGATTACTTAGTTGATTTATCTGCTTGTATTGATTCAGAAACTATTCCAGACACGTTTGAGGACTATTTAAAGGATCGGGAAATAATTTTAGATTTACAGCTTCAATTTTATTCGACAGTTGATAAGAGAATTTCAAGAGCAAACCTTAAAAAGTTGGAAAAAGTTACACCTAGCGAAGCAGAAATATATAGAAAAAAACTTTATTCAATAATTCCTAAGATAAGGCTTAGTGATCTTTTAATTGAGGTGGACAGTTGGACCAACTTTTCACAAGAATTTAGTCATGATTCTACAGGGAAACCGCCGAGTGAACAAGAAAGAAAAATTATTTTTGCTGCTTTGCTGGGTTTAGGGATGAATATTGGTCTTGAAAAAATGGCCCAATCAACTCCTGGAATTTCTTATTCTCAGTTAGCCAATGCCAAACAATGGCGCTTTTATAAAGAAGCTCTGACTCGTGCTCAATCTGTTTTGGTTAATTATCAGTTAAAGCTTCCTGTTGCAGACTTTTGGGGTGAAGGAAAAACCACTGCTTCAGACGGAATGCGCGTCCCAGTGGGCGTCTCAGCTCTAAAATCCGATGTTAATCCACATTACAAAAGTATGGAAAAAGGAGCTACAATGATTCGATCAATAAATGATAGGCATACGACTCATCATATCGAGGTTGCTTCAACTAATACAAGGGAAGCTACTCATACCCTTGATGGCCTACTTTATCATGAAACAGATCTAGATATTGAGGAACATTTTACTGATACAAATGGGTATTCTGATCAGGTGTTTGGAATGACCGCATTACTAGGCTTTGATTTTGAACCTCGCATCAGAAATATAAAAAAATCACAATTATTTTCTATCAAATCACCTTCCTACTACCCTAACTTATCAGAAGATATAAGCGGAAAAATCAATGTAAAAATTATTGAAGAAAACTATGATGAAATTAAACGAATCGCCTATTCGATTCAAACAGGAAAAGTATCTAGTTCTTTACTATTAGGAAAGCTAGGCTCATACGCACGTAAGAATAGAGTAGCTCTTGCACTGAGAGAACTAGGTCGCATTGAAAAGAGCATTTTTATGATAGATTATATTACAGATAGTGAGCTACGGCGAAGGATCACTCATGGACTAAATAAGACAGAAGCGATTAATGCTTTAGCTAGAGAACTATTTTTTGGGCGACGCGGAAAATTTATGGAGCGCGATATTCGCCGACAACTTCAAAGTGCTAGTGCGCTTAATGTGTTAATAAATGCAATAAGTATATGGAACGCCGTCTACTTACAAGCAGCTTATAATTATCTCGTCAAAATAGATCCCGAAGTAACTAAGTATATGAAGCATGTATCTCCTATTAATTGGGAGCATATCACTTTTCTTGGAGAGTATAAATTTGACTTGTTATCTATTCCTAAACACTTAAGAGAATTGAATATAAAAAATAAATAGGCCTTGAAACATTGGTTTAGTGGGAATTTGTACCCCTTATCGATACAAATTCCCACTAAGCGCTCGGGACCCCAGGTAAGAAAAATTCATCAACGGAAACATGAAGTAACGATACAAGGTCATAAAGAACTTGTATGCTGGGGTGTTGCCCTTTATTTTCAATATTAGTTAAGTACCGTGGGTCAATTTCAATCAATGCTCCCACTTGTTCACGAGTTAAACCTCGTTTCAATCGAGCTTCTTTAATGGCTAAACCAAAGGCTCTAAAATCATATTTATCTTCTTTTTTACGCATAGTAGACCACCTCTATACATTTTATTGTTCCTACTGAATTAAAAACAGGTATAGAAAAACGTGTTATATGGTTTATAGGTTTATATTTAATAAAAAGCACTACTAAACGCCAATAAAAAAAACCGTTATATGGTAGTGCTATTTACGCTGTTAAAATATTGTATATTACTTCCAAATGGCGGTTTGTTGGAGGTCAACGTCGCCATGAAGTACATCATATACAATAAATTTCCTTACATTGGGTTCTTGTCAAAAAAAGTCGTCTATCTGCAATAGATAAGTACGTCCACCAATGTGGTTTTATAAATCATATAGATAGAATAACAGAAGCATGTAAACAGAGAAATAAATCTGTTTATATGCTTTTTTGGCTATTCAGAACTTTTTTACAAAGTTTATTTATCAGTAATGCAACAAATCCCCCTTTCACATTGGGACTAAGAGTGAAAGGAGATAAACGAGCAAGGCTCACTTCCTTTCCTAGACAGAAAGGGGGTGAGAAACATGAAACCATCTTCTTTTCAGACCACAATAGAAAATCAGTTTGACTATATCTGTAAACGTGCTATGGAAGACGAGCGAAAGAATTATATGCTTTATCTTTCAAGGATTGCAAAGCGTGAGGTGTCCTTTTCGGATGTTGGCGATTATCTTGTTAGCCAGTTTGCGACAACAGATAACTATTCAACTGACTTTCAGATTTTTACACTCAATGGGTTATCAGTAGGCGTTGAAAATGATTTGTTGAGTGAAGCATTACGTGAGTTGCCAGACAAGAAACGTGAAATTCTACTGCTGTTTTACTTTATGGACATGAGCGATTCAGAAATTGCAGACCTGTTGAAATTGAACCGTTCTACTGTCTATCGGCATAGAACCAGTGGACTAGCCTTAATTAAAAAGTTTATGGAGGAATTTGAAGAATGAAAACACAATATCCTATGATTCCCTTTCCTCTCATTGTAAAGGCAACAGATGGCGATACCGAAGCGATTAACCAGATTCTACATCATTACAGAGGGTACATAACGAAGCGTTCCCTACGACTTATGAAAGATGAATATGGCAATCAAAGTATGGTCGTTGATGAAGTCTTACGTGGAAGAATGGAAACCAGACTGATTACAAAGATTTTGTCATTTGAAATTAAGTAATATCCTCTCTCCTTTCGTGGAAGCGTGCTAAACCATTCCACGCTTCCCGAACAGGGAGGTTTGTTATTCCACCAAAGCATATTGAGCTTTCAATGTGTTTTGATAGGCTAACGAGCCATTGTTCTTTGAAAACTGAATAAAAGTAATCGAATACGTTTCGATAAGAAAAGAGCCAACGGAACTAACCGCCATGACCTATCTTATAAAGATAGCGAGCGATTCATGTTAGTGATCCGAGAAGCAATCTTTAGCAGGATTGCCTGCAACGACATTCTTATCGTGATAATGATACTCCCATACAGTCAATAGTCCGAGCGTGATAAAACCGTCGCAGGCAATGAGTATGGCTACATGAGAACCATGCAGGGGTGGAACTCCCGTGAGCTTTGCTAAAGCTGTTCGATTGCTGGTAAAACAACTTTTATGAAATCCAAATAAGTGATTTGGAAAGGAGGATTTTATGAAGCAGACTGACATTCCTATTTGGGAACGTTATACCCTAACCATTGAAGAAGCGTCAAAATATTTTCGTATTGGCGAAAACAAGCTACGACGCTTGGCAGAGGAAAATAAAAATGCAAATTGGCTGATTATGAATGGCAATCGTATTCAGATTAAACGAAAACAATTTGAAAAAATTATAGATACATTGAACGCAATCTAGCGTAGCCAAAGGGTCTTGTATATGATAAAATAGTATTAAGTCGTATCAGGGCTCTTTCCATAATGGAAAGGAGCAAATGCCATGTCAGAAAAAAGACGTGACAATAAAGGTCGAATTTTAAAGACTGGAGAGAGCCAACGAAAAGACGGAAGATACTTATACAAATATACAGATTCATTTGGAGAACCGCAATTTGTTTACTCGTGGAAACTTGTGGCTACAGACCGAGTACCAGCAGGAAAGCGTGATTGTATCTCACTTAGAGAGAAAATCGCAGAGTTACAGAAAGACATTCATGATGGTATTGATGTTGTAGGAAAGAAAATGACACTCTGCCAGCTTTACGCAAAACAGAACGCTCAAAGACCAAAGGTTAGAAAAAACACTGAAACTGGACGCAAATATCTTATGGATATTTTGAAGAAAGACAAGTTAGGTGTAAGAAGTATTGACAGTATTAAGCCATCAGACGCTAAAGAATGGGCTATTAGAATGAGTGAAAATGGTTATGCTTATCAAACCATCAATAACTACAAACGTTCTTTAAAGGCTTCATTCTATATTGCTATACAAGATGATTGTGTTCGGAAGAATCCATTTGACTTTCAACTGAAAGCAGTTCTTGATGATGATACTGTCCCTAAGACCGTACTAACAGAAGAACAGGAAGAAAAACTGTTAGCCTTTGCAAAAGCTGATAAAACCTACAGCAAAAATTATGATGAAATTCTGATACTCTTAAAAACAGGTCTTCGTATTTCAGAGTTTGGTGGTTTGACACTTCCAGATTTAGATTTTGAGAATCGTCTTGTCAATATAGACCATCAGCTATTGAGAGATACTGAAATTGGGTACTACATTGAAACACCAAAGACCAAAAGTGGCGAACGTCAAGTTCCTATGGTTGAAGAAGCCTATCAAGCATTTAAGCGAGTGTTAGCGAATCGAAAGAATGATAAGCGTGTTGAGATTGATGGATATAGTGATTTCCTCTTTCTTAATAGAAAGAACTATCCAAAAGTGGCAAGTGATTACAACGGCATGATGAAAGGTCTTGTTAAGAAATACAATAAGTATAACGAGGATAAATTGCCACACATCACTCCACATAGTTTGCGACATACATTCTGTACCAACTATGCAAATGCAGGAATGAATCCAAAGGCATTACAGTACATTATGGGACATGCTAATATAGCCATGACGCTGAACTATTACGCACATGCAACATTCGATTCTGCAATGGCAGAAATGAAACGCTTGAATAAAGAGAAGCAACAGGAGCGTCTTGTTGCTTAGTAGTACAAATGAATTTACTACTTATTTACCACTTCTGACAGCTAAGACATGAGGAAATATGCAAAGAAACGTGAAGTATCTTCCTACAGTAAAAATACTCGAAAGCACATAGAATAAGGCTTTACGAGCATTTAAGAAAATATAAAAAGATAATTAGAAATTTATACTTTGTTTATTTTAAAAAGATTAAAGCGGGCGTTTATTGGGCATGCCAGCCTTACGTGGATATTTATTTGGCGTTTCTTTTTTCTTTTCTACCACTGTGATGTAACGCGGATCTCCATTTGGTAGGGCGTAGCTGAGATTGTCTTCGACTTTACTAAAAAGGAGGTTGAGGGCATTTTTGGCTTCTAGTAACTCCTCTGGTGCATTGCTGGCCTTGAGTGCCAATAGTTTGCCACCAACTTGCAGGTAAGGAATTGTCAATTCAGACAAGACTTGCATACGGGCTACAGCACGAGCCGTTACAAAATCATATTGAGCACGGAATTTCTTGTCTTGGGCCAAGTCTTCGGCACGTCCATGGTAGAAATGTACACCGTCCAAATCCAATTCTTGAGCCAACAGTTGGAGGAAGTTGATGCGCTTATTTAGCGAATCAATGATGGTCACATCTAGCTGAGGATAGAGGATTTTCATAGGTAGACTAGGAAATCCTGCCCCGGCTCCAATATCAAGAAGTTTGATATTTTCATTGGGAATCAAATCTTGAAGAATGGGTGCAATCGAATCATAAAAATGTTTGAGATAAACTTCTTCCTTGTCTGTAATAGCTGTTAGATTAATCTTTTCATTCCATTCAACTAATAGCTCAAAATAACGTTCAAATTGTTTTTTTTGCTGGTCCGACAGTGGAAAATTTTGCTCGGCAAGCAAGTTGTAAAATGTTTCTGGTTTCATAGTTATTTCCTTCTTTAGTATCATCTTATTTTACCACAATCATTAAAAATTTGATATACTGGTACTAATCTAAAAGTAGAAAGGACTTATATAATGACTTGGATTATTCTTGGAGTTATCGCTCTTATTGTTATTTTTGTAATTGTTAGCTATAACGGTTTGGTTAAGAATCGTATGCAAACAAAGGAGGCCTGGAGCCAAATTGATGTTCAGTTGAAACGTCGAAATGACCTTTTGCCAAACTTGATTGAAACTGTAAAAGGTTATGCCAAATATGAAGGTTCTACCCTTGAAAAGGTGGCAGAACTACGTAACCAAGTGGCGGCAGCGACTTCACCATCAGAAGCTATGAAAGCTAGTGATGCCCTTACTCGTCAAGTTTCAGGTATTTTTGCAGTTGCAGAAAGCTATCCAGATTTGAAAGCTAGTGCCAACTTTGTTAAATTGCAAGAGGAGTTGACAAACACAGAAAATAAAATTTCTTACTCTCGTCAACTCTACAACAGTGTTGTCAGCAACTATAATGTAAAATTAGAAACTTTCCCAAGTAATATCATCGCTGGAATGTTTGGATTTAAAGCAGCAGATTTCCTTCAAACACCAGAAGAGGAAAAGGCAGTTCCTAAAGTTGATTTTAGCGGTTTAGGTGACTAAGATGTTGTTTGATCAAATTGCAAGCAATAAACGAAAAACATGGATTTTGTTGCTGGTATTTTTCCTACTCTTAGCTCTTGTTGGCTATGCAGTTGGTTACCTCTTTATGCGATCTGGGCTTGGTGGTTTGGTTATCGCACTGATTATCGGCTTTATCTATGCCTTGTCTATGATTTTTCAATCGACAGAGATTGTCATGTCCATGAATGGAGCGCGTGAGGTGGATGAGCAAACGGCACCAGACCTCTACCATGTAGTAGAAGATATGGCTATGGTCGCTCAGATTCCTATGCCTCGTGTTTTCATCATTGATGATCCAGCCTTAAATGCCTTTGCGACAGGTTCTAACCCTCAAAATGCGGCGGTTGCTGCGACTTCAGGTCTCCTAGCTATCATGAATCGTGAAGAACTAGAAGCTGTTATGGGACATGAAGTCAGTCATATTCGTAACTACGATATCCGCATTTCAACTATTGCTGTCGCCCTTGCTAGTGCTATCACCATGCTTTCTAGTATGGCAGGTCGTATGATGTGGTGGGGTGGAGCAGGTCGCAGACGAAGTGACGATGACCGAGATGGAAATGGCTTAGAGATCATTATGCTAGTGGTCTCCCTACTTGCAATTGTGCTGGCACCTCTCGCTGCAACCTTGGTGCAACTAGCTATTTCTCGTCAGAGGGAATTCCTAGCGGATGCTTCTAGTGTTGAGTTGACTCGCAATCCTCAAGGAATGATAAATGCTCTAGGTAAGTTGGATAATAGTAAACCGATGAGTCGTCCTGTAGATGATGCCAGCAGTGCACTTTATATCAATGATCCTAAGAAAGGGGGAGGGTTCCAAAAACTCTTTTATACCCACCCACCTATCTCAGAACGGATTGAACGTTTAAAACATATGTAAAAAGAATCCAGAGATCGTCTCTGGATTTTTGCTATGTTGAAAATTTATAAATCTTCTAAGTTAACTACCTCCAAACCCTGTTCTGTTAAGCGATAGATGATCGAACAAACTTCTTTTAAGAAACGTCTGTCATGCGAAACAGTGATGAGACCGCCTGGGTAAGTGGCAAAGAGTTTTCTGATTTGGGGTTGAGAAGTGGGAGAAAAGTTTCGTGTAGGTTCATCCAGAAGAAGAAAATTTGGTTTGCGCAAGACTAAATCCAAAAGCAGGAGTTTTCCTTGTTGACCACCAGACAAAGAGCGGATTTGGTGCTGCATTTCTGGATAACTGAAATTGAGACTGGCTAGGTGGGATTGGATTTTCTGTAGTTCCTCTTTTTCTCCAGTTTGGCTGAGGTAGGCTACTGGAGATAAATCTAATTGCAGTTTTTGCTGGTAATCTTGTGGCATAAAACCAAGAGCAATCTCTCTTTTGGTATTTAATAGTTGCTGTAACTTGGCTAACAGAGTTGATTTCCCAATACCATTTGGGCCGATGATACCGATTTTTTCTTGCCCACGGACAGTTAGTTGTAGTCCCTGAGACAAAATTCGGTCTCCGATGGACAAATTTTCTTTTTCCAGTTGGATTAAGACTTTAGATGCCGGTAATGGATGTATATCTGAGAAAAAAAGTCTAATTTCTTCCTCTTCAAGTGGCTTTTGGGTCATGGACTGAGCTGCCCTTTCGTAGCGTTTTTCTTGTGAGAGGACAGTTTTCATCTTTTTAGCTAATAGGCGACCGGCAGTACTGTCTTTGGTAGCTCGAAGTGCAGTTTCTACATTTTGCTTAACTCGTTGATGTTTTTCCATGGTTTTATCGTAGGCTCTTTGGTCGTTGGCTGCTTGCTGGCTTTGTCTGGCAAAATTAGCCTTTCTCTGGTCGCTATAGCTATCATAGTCTAAATGCTCTACTAACGTTTCTGCTTCTTTACGGTGCTTGACCAGTCGCAAGTGGACAATAGTGTCTGCCGTTTGAGACAGAAAGTCCTCATCATGGGAGATGAAAATAACAGTTTGCCTCATCTTCTGTATCTGTCTTTTTAGCCAATCAACCGTCTCAAGGTCTAGGTCATTTGAAGGTTCATCTAGAAATAGAATCTCAAAGGGTTTGGCTAACTCATGGATGAGCTGAATTTTCAAAGCTTCGCCTCCTGATAGACTGCCAATCTCTTGGTTGCTAGCGAAGCGATCGCCATCAAAATGCAATTCCTCAGCCAAACGATAGAGGATACTGTAGTCTAAATCAAGAGAATCTAAAAAGAAGTAGTCGTGTAGACTTTTCTTTTTCAGCTCCTCGGGAAGTTTTTGAGGAATATAGGCCAGTGACTGATAGTCAGACTGGATGTCTCCCTTGATAGTGAAATCAGACAAAGTTTCCCCCATTAAAGTTTTAAGTAAGGTTGATTTGCCATTTCCTTCCTCTCCAATAATAGCTACTTTTTCCCCGTCTTGGATGGTCATGTTTAAGTCTGAGACAAGATCTCGTAAATCTTTGTTTTGTGTGATGGTCAGATGATTGATTTTTATCATATTGTTGCCCTTTCTAGAATGTCGATAGTGCATAACAAAAAGCTCTACTTTATCTAGTAGAGCCAAAGTTTATGTCAAAAAACTCTATTAATACTCTTCGAAAATCTCTTCAAACCACGTCAGCGTCGCCTTACCGTAGATATATGTAACTGACTTCGTCAGTCTTATCTACAACCTCAAAGCAGTGCTTTGAGCAACCTGCGGCTAGCTTCCTAGTTTGCTCTTTGATTTTCATTGAGTATAAAATGCCAGAAAAAGAGCATAAAAGAGTACACAAAAAGAGACAAAAACAAGATCTACTAAATAAAGGTTCTTTATTTGATAGACTTAGTTGTTCATGTCTCCCTTACCTCCGAGTATTAGTATCTCTATACTATACCTTTCAGGATATTTTGTCAACAGAAAACTGACAATTCTAATCTCTAAAATCCGAAAACAGGTCCATAAAGAGTTAGTACGTGTTTGACATGCTCGTAATGGAACTTGTCATAGTTGCGCCAAGCGGTACGTGCTTGATCGTTTAGTTTTAGGCTACCAAGGCCTATCAGAAGACTGGTACGTTGGTAAAATTTCTCAAGGTCGATTAAGATACTGTTGTCCAACTTTTCCGCTTTTTTGAGCTCTTTTATAGTAGTGTTTAGCAGCTCTTGTAGTCGAGTATCATCTGCAGTACCCTGTTTGCAGCTTTGGAAACTTTTATTTAACTCGGATAGGAGTTGGGTTGCATTAGTAATGAGTTCTTTGTCTTCCATATGAGCATCCTCCTTGCTCTGATGTATTATTGCCTATAGTATAGCACTAAAAAACAAAAATGTCATAGTAAATATGTTAAAAAATCGAATTTTAATTATAAAGTTTGCCGTGCTGATTTGTAGCCTTTTCATGGTATAATCAAGAGAGTAAATCTTTATGGAGGAAGTATGAAATTAAATATTCAAGAAATTCGTAAGCAGTCTGAAGGCTTGCATTTTGAACAAATGTTAGACCTAGCCGCCGACCTACGTGCACGTAATCAAGAAATTTTAGATGTAAAAGATATCCTTGCAGTTGGAAAAGTACAGTACGAAGACCGTATGTATTTCTTAGACTATCAGTTGTCTTATACCATTGTCCTTGCTTCAAGTCGTAGTATGGAGCCAGTTGAGTTAGTTGAATCTTATCCAGTAACGGAAGTTTTCATGGAAGGCGCAACTAACCAACTAGATCAGGAAGTTTTAGACGATGATTTGGTCTTGCCTATCGAAAATGGAGAACTTGATCTTGCTGAGAGCGTGTCAGACAATATCCTACTAAATATTCCTATTAAGGTCTTGACGGCTGAAGAAGAAGCTGGTCAAGGATTTGTTTCAGGAAATGACTGGCAAATCATGACAGAGGAAGAATACCAAGCTCAACAAGCAGTTAAGAAAGAAGAAAACAGTCCTTTTGCTGGCTTACAAGGACTATTTGATGGAGACGAATAATGGTCTTGTCAAAAAAACGCGCACGAAAGGTGCTACAAGAAATCATTGCTCTTTTTCCAGATGCCAAGCCCAGTCTTGATTTTACCAATCATTTTGAACTTTTGGTTGCGGTCATGTTGTCAGCGCAGACGACGGATGCAGCGGTAAATAAGGCCACACCAGGTCTCTTTGCTGCCTTTCCAACGCCACAAGCCATGTCTGTTGCAACAGAAAGTGAGATTGCTTCACACATTTCTCGCCTGGGACTGTATCGAAATAAGGCTAAATTCCTTAAAAAATGTGCCCAACAGTTACTAGACGATTTTGATGGCCAAGTTCCTCAAACACGTGAGGAATTAGAGAGTTTAGCAGGTGTTGGTCGCAAAACAGCCAATGTAGTCATGAGTGTGGGGTTTGGGATTCCAGCCTTTGCAGTGGATACTCATGTGGAGCGTATTTGCAAACACCACGATATTGTCAAAAAATCAGCGACACCGCTTGAGGTGGAAAAACGAGTTATGGATATCTTGCCACCGGAGCAGTGGTTAGCAGCCCATCAGGCCATGATTTATTTTGGAAGAGCCATTTGCCATCCTAAAAATCCAGAGTGTGACCAGTACCCACAGTTATATGACTTTAGCAATTTATAAGCAATTTATAAGATGAGGTTTCAAAAGTTTTTGCTTGATTTTAAGCATGCTTTGTGCTATAGTATTTGATAACTAAATATTCCTTTAAACCTGTCCCGTGAGGCAGGCAAGGAGCGCGATAAAGTAGAAGGGTGAAGTCTATACTGTTTCCAGTAGGGCTTACTTAGCTATACATTTCAAGTCTCCTTGTTTAAGGAGACTTTTCTTTTTGGAGGTTTGTCATGAAGGCAAAAGAAGTTGTAGACGAATTGACCGTCAAACGAGCGATTACGCGTATTACATATGAGATTATCGAACGCAACAAAGATTTGAATAAAATCGTCTTGGCTGGTATTAAAACTCGTGGTGTCTTTATCGCCCACCGAATCCAAGAACGTTTGGAGCAACTAGAAAATCTTTCAGTTCCTGTTGTGGAATTGGATACCAAACCTTTCCGTGATGATGTTAAAAGTGGAGAAGATACTTCTTTGGTTTCTGTTGATGTGACAGACCGTGAAGTTATCTTGGTGGACGATGTGCTCTATACAGGCCGTACTATCCGTGCTGCTATTGATAATATTGTCGGTCATGGTCGTCCTGCGCGCGTGAGTTTAGCAGTTCTAGTCGATCGTGGACATAGAGAATTGCCAATCCGTCCAGATTACGTTGGAAAAAATATCCCAACTAGTCGTTCTGAAGAAATCATCGTAGAGATGGCAGAACTTGATGGCCAAGACAGAGTTCTGATTACTGAAGAAGCTTAGAAAGCTGAAGGAGTAGCCATGTCAGAAAATCAACAAGCATTGAACCATGTAGTGTCCATGGAAGACCTCACTGTCGATCAAGTCATGAAATTGATCAAGCGAGGAATTGAGTTTAAAAACGGAGCTCAGCTTCCCTACGAGGACCATCCGATTGTTTCCAATCTTTTCTTTGAGGATTCTACACGGACGCATAAGTCCTTTGAAGTGGCAGAGATTAAACTGGGATTGGAACGACTTGACTTTGATGTGAAAACTAGTTCGGTTAATAAGGGTGAGACACTTTATGATACCATCCTTACTCTGTCTGCTTTAGGAGTGGATGTCTGTGTGATTCGCCACCCTGAGGTTGACTACTACAGAGAGTTAATTGCAAGTCCAACGATTACGACTTCCATTATCAATGGTGGAGATGGTTCGGGACAACATCCTAGCCAGAGCTTGCTTGATTTGATGACTATTTATGAGGAATTTGGTCACTTTGAGGGTCTCAAGGTTGCGATTGCAGGTGACTTGGACCACTCACGCGTTGCCAAATCTAATATGCAGATTTTGAAACGCTTGGGAGCTGAACTTTACTTTGCTGGACCTGAGGAATGGAGAAGTCAAGAGTTTGCAGACTATGGACAGTTTGTAACTATTGATGAAATTATTGATCAGGTGGATGTCATGATGTTTCTCCGTGTGCAACATGAACGTCATGATAGTGGAGCTGTCTTTTCAAAAGAAGACTACCATGCCCAACATGGCTTGACTCAAGAACGTTACGATCGTTTGAAAGAAACAGCAATCCTTATGCACCCAGCTCCAGTCAATCGTGATGTAGAAATCGCAGACCACTTGGTTGAAGCACCAAAATCACGGATTGTCCAACAAATGACCAATGGTGTTTTTGTTCGAATGGCAATCTTAGAATCCGTACTGGCGAGTAGAAACGCCAACTAAAACACAAGACGTTAAAAGACGCCAGTGAGCGTCCACGAGAGGTGAAAATATGACAAAAAGACTTCTAGTATTAGAAGATGGCACAGTTTTTGAAGGCAAGGCCTTCGGAGCAGATATTGATGTAACAGGCGAAATCGTCTTTAATACAGGGATGACCGGCTATCAAGAATCCATTACAGACCAGTCTTATAATGGACAAATCTTGACCTTTACTTATCCTTTGGTGGGAAATTATGGAATTAACCGTGATGATTACGAATCCATTATTCCAACTTGTAAGGGAGTCGTTGTTTTCGAAGAAGCACGTAGAGCTAGTAACTGGCGCAACCAAATGACCTTGGATGAATTTTTGAAAGCAAAGAAAATTCCTGGTATTTCAGGGATTGATACGCGTGCCCTTACCAAGATTATCCGTAAGCATGGTACCATGCGAGCAACCTTGACCCATGTTGGGGACAGCATGGACCATGTGACGGACCAGCTGCAAGCAACAGTCTTGCCGACAGACAATATCAAACAGGTTTCCACTAAAACTTCCTATCCAGCTCCAGGAGTTGGTTTGAGTGTGGTGCTAGTGGACTTTGGTCTTAAGCACTCAATCCTACGTGAACTTTCTAAGCGTAACTGTAACGTGACGGTTGTTCCGTATTCAACAACTGCGGAAGAAATTCTCCATCTCAATCCTGACGGAGTTATGTTGTCAAATGGTCCAGGTAACCCAGAAGATGTTCCACAGGCACTAGATATGATTCGTGGTGTGCAAGGAAAAATTCCAATCTTTGGTATTTGTATGGGGCATCAACTCTTTGCTATGGCAAACGGGGCTAAGACTTACAAGATGAAGTTTGGTCACCGTGGATTCAACCATGCGGTACGTGAAATTGCTACAGGACGTGTGGATTTTACAAGTCAAAACCATGGTTATGCAGTTAGCCGTGAGGATTTGCCAGAACACTTGATTATCACCCACGAAGAAATCAATGACAAGTCAGTTGAAGGTGTGCGTCACAGATACCAACCTGCTTTCTCTGTCCAATACCATCCAGATGCAGCTCCTGGTCCTCATGATGCAAGCTACCTATTTGACGAGTTTATCGAGATGATGGAAGCTTTTAAACAATCAAACTAAGAACGAGTAAAAGCTCGTCGGAGAATTTATTTAATGGCAACCTGAGAGTTGCCGAATAGAAAGACAGGTCGTTTCTTTTAGTCGCTATCAGGCGAACTAAAAACTCCCTGCACTAGATTTTTTATCGAAAAATATCGTTTCGCTAAAAAATCGTCGGAGAATTTATTTAATGTCGCTCTGTGAGGCGACGAATAGAAAGGAGAAGGGTGGTCCGTATTTGCTGAACTGAATACGGGCTACGGACGGTGCTAAAAAGATAGTTATTCCTAGAACTGATAGTTCTTCGTCATAACTCCTATTTTAGCTTTGTCCGCTTGACGCCCTTAATATCTTATAAATGCCTAAACGTACTGATATTCAAAAAATTATGGTGATTGGTTCTGGTCCGATTATTATTGGTCAGGCTGCTGAGTTTGACTACGCTGGGACCCAGGCTTGCTTGTCGTTGAAAGAGGAAGGTTATGAGGTTGTCTTGGTTAACTCAAATCCTGCAACTATCATGACGGACAAGGAAATTGCTGATAAGGTTTATATTGAACCAATTACACTTGAGTTTGTGACACGTATTCTTCGTAAGGAGCGTCCCGACGCCTTGCTACCAACACTCGGTGGTCAGACAGGTCTCAACATGGCTATGGAATTATCGAAAAATGGTATCCTTGATGAGCTTGGTGTTGAGCTTTTGGGTACTAAACTATCTGCCATCGACCAAGCGGAGGACCGTGACCTCTTTAAACAATTGATGGAAGAGCTCAACCAACCCATTCCAGAATCTGAAATTGTCAACACAGTCGAAGAAGCAGTTGCCTTTGCAGCAACAATTGGCTACCCAGTCATCGTTCGCCCAGCCTTTACACTTGGTGGTACTGGTGGTGGTATGTGTGCTAATGAGGAAGAATTGCGTGAAATCGCTGAAAATGGATTGAAATTATCACCTGTGACCCAATGTTTGATTGAGCGTTCAATCGCAGGTTTCAAGGAAATCGAATACGAAGTGATGCGTGACTCAGCTGATAATGCTTTGGTTGTTTGTAACATGGAAAACTTTGACCCAGTTGGGATTCACACAGGGGATTCCATTGTATTTGCTCCTGCGCAAACCATGTCAGACTATGAGAACCAAATGCTACGTGATGCGAGCTTGAGCATCATTCGTGCCCTTAAGATTGAAGGTGGGTGTAACGTTCAGCTAGCACTTGATCCCCACAGCTTCAAGTACTATGTCATCGAAGTAAACCCTCGTGTATCGCGTTCGTCAGCCCTGGCATCTAAGGCGACAGGGTATCCGATTGCAAAATTGGCTGCTAAGATTTCAGTAGGTTTGACTTTGGATGAGGTTATTAACCCAGTTACAGGTTCAACCTATGCCATGTTTGAGCCTGCCCTTGACTACGTGGTTGCCAAGATTCCTCGTTTCCCATTTGACAAGTTTGAAAAGGGTGAACGCCGTCTTGGTACCCAGATGAAGGCGACTGGGGAAGTCATGGCGATTGGTCGAAACATCGAAGAATCTCTCCTTAAGGCCTGTCGCTCCCTTGAAATTGGGGTGCACCACAATGAAATGCCTGAACTTGCCAGTGTTTCAGATGATGACTTGATTGAAAAAGTAGTCAAAGCCCAAGACGATCGTCTTTTCTATGTATCAGAAGCAATTCGTCGTGGCTACACACCAGAAGAAATTGCAGAGCTTACAAAAATTGATATTTTTTATCTGGATAAACTCTTGCATATCTTTGAAATTGAGCAGGAGTTGGGCGCACATCCTCAGGATGTCGATGTCCTGAAAACAGCTAAACTAAATGGATTTTCAGACCGTAAGGTTGCTGAACTCTGGGAAACGACAGCTGACCAAGTTCGCCAACTTCGTTTGGAAAACAAGATTGTTCCTGTTTATAAGATGGTAGATACTTGTGCGGCAGAATTTGACTCTGAAACACCATACTTCTATTCAACCTATGGTTGGGAAAACGAGTCTATCAAGTCTGATAAGGAATCCGTTCTAGTTCTAGGTTCTGGTCCAATCCGTATCGGTCAAGGGGTCGAGTTTGACTACGCAACTGTTCATTCAGTTAAGGCTATTCAGGCGGCTGGCTATGAAGCCATCATCATGAATTCAAACCCAGAGACCGTTTCTACAGACTTCTCTGTATCAGATAAGCTTTACTTTGAGCCATTGACATTTGAAGATGTTATGAACGTCATTGACTTGGAGCAACCAAAAGGTGTTATTGTTCAGTTCGGTGGTCAAACAGCTATCAACCTAGCTGAACCATTGGCTAAAGCAGGTGTGACTATTCTTGGTACGCAAGTAGCTGACCTAGACCGTGCGGAAGACCGTGACCTCTTCGAGCAAGCTCTAAAAGATTTGGATATTCCACAGCCACCAGGACAAACGGCTACCAATGAAGAAGAAGCAGTTCTTGCAGCTCGCAAGATTGGCTTCCCAGTTCTTGTCCGCCCATCTTATGTACTTGGTGGACGTGCCATGGAAATCGTTGAAAACGAAGAAGACCTTCGCTCTTATATGCGTACTGCGGTTAAGGCAAGTCCAGACCACCCTGTTCTTGTTGACTCTTATATCGTCGGACAAGAGTGTGAAGTCGATGCCATTTCAGACGGACAAAATGTCCTCATCCCAGGTATCATGGAGCATATTGAACGTGCTGGTGTCCACTCAGGTGACTCAATGGCCGTTTACCCACCACAAACCTTGTCGCAAAAGGTGCAAGAAACAATCGCAGACTATACTAAACGCCTAGCAATCGGTCTTAACTGCCTTGGAATGATGAACATCCAGTTTGTCATCAAGGATGAAAAAGTCTATGTTATTGAGGTCAATCCACGTGCTAGCCGTACGGTGCCATTCCTTTCTAAGGTAACCAATATCCCTATGGCTCAAGTAGCAACCAAGCTCATTCTGGGGCAAAAACTTGAAGAACTTGGCTACCAAGATGGACTTTACCCTGAAAGTACCCGCGTTCATATCAAGGCACCTGTCTTCTCCTTTACGAAACTAGCTAAGGTAGACAGCTTACTTGGTCCTGAAATGAAGTCAACAGGGGAAGTTATGGGTTCTGATACGACTTTGGAAAAAGCTCTCTATAAGGCCTTTGAAGCTTCTTACTTACACTTGCCAACTTTTGGTAACGTTGTATTTACTATCGCTGATGATGCCAAAGAAGAAGCTTTGGACTTGGCTCATCGTTTCCAAAATATTGGCTATGGAATCCTCGCGACAGAAGGGACAGCAGCCTTCTTTGCCAGTCATGGATTACAAGCCCAACCTGTTGGTAAGATTGGTGATGACGATAAGGATATTCCAAGCTTTGTTCGTAAAGGAAGAATTCAAGCTATCATTAACACAGTAGGAACAAAACGAACTGCTGACGAAGATGGAGAGCAGATTCGCCGTTCAGCTATTGAACACGGAGTGCCCCTCTTCACAGCCCTAGATACAGCTAACGCCATGCTTAAAGTATTGGAAAGCCGTAGTTTTGTCACAGAAGCAATTTAAATAGAAAAAAGAGAAGGTGTAACAATCTTCTCTTTTTTGTTATATTTTTTCTTGTAAACTACTGCTTAATCAGCTTTTGCGATAAGCTTTAATACTGTGGCTATACCACTCCTGCATTTCTTTTGATGGTGGTGTCATATAATCCCCATACATCTGGGTTAAAAATTGATCATATTTTTTAGGGACGGGCAACATACGGCCTTCAAACTCAGTTAAGATGAGTTCTTTAAAGGTATCAACTGGGAAGACTTCTTTCATACCTTCCTTACCAATCCCAATTCCTCCTTCATATTGAGGAGTGTTGGTTGCAGCATTTTTGACCAGCTGATCAATTTTCTTGTAAAAGTAACGGGGATTGACCACTCGGAGGGCGTACCAGCTACATAATCTTAGAAAATCTTTTAACTTGCTATCACCGTGAACTGCGCGTGATTTTTTAATATAAGCTAGTTGACGAAGGGCTACATACTTATAACTCTTGTCGACAATGCTCAAGTCTGTAAAGCGATCAATTGGGAAGACATCGATAAAGAGACTGGTGTCATGACGCTTGTACTTAACATGATCTTCGATAACAGTAGAAGTATCCAAAATCGATGCGAAATTATGGAAGTACCAAGAAGAAGTGTCGTAGGATAGAACCTTATAACGTGGATTGTCTTCTTCCTCAATAATTTTCAATAAGCGCTCATAATCTTCACGATAAAGGGAAATATCGATATCATCGTCCCAGGGAATCATACCTTTGTGGCGGATAGCTCCAAGCATGGTTCCATAACTTAGAAAATAAGGAATATCATGTTTCTTACAAGTCTCATCAATATAGTCTAGCAGGGCTAGTTGAATTTCTTTAATTTCTTCTTTTTCTAAATACTGCATCCTAATCCTCCAATTTATAAGCGTGAAATTCATGACTGTAGAAGCGTTTTTCTTCTGGTGGTAGGGTCATATAATCTCCATAAAATTGTGTCAAAATAGTATCAAATTTTTCAGGTGCTGGAAGGCTTAAATTTTCAAAGGGAAGATTGATTGTTTTATCGAAGGTACCACTTGGGAAGACTTCCTTTTCCTTAAATTTAGAAGGGATAAAAGCCATATACTGCCCATCCTTACGACTATATTTTTGAATTTCTTTCTCGATTTTATGTGCGAAATAACGAGGAGAAACAGGTCGAAGGAGTAACCAGAATGCTGTTCGTATCCAATCTTTTAAAAGGCTATCTTTATAGACAATATTTTTGTGTTTACTGAAAGACAGAAGTTTGAAGCTTTCCAGTTTATAACAAGTATCAATGACCTTAGGATCATCAAAGCGATCCATAGGGAAAATATCGATAAAAACACCTGACTCATATGTTTTTGTATTCCGAGTATCAATAATTTTGGTCGTACTGTCAGTTATTTTGATAAAGTTGTTAAAGTAGTTCTTATCAGTTTCTAAGGAAAGGAGCTTATATTTGCTTTTCTCCTTTTGAAAAATGTTTATAAATCGTTGGTAGTCTTCTCGAGGCATGGACAGATCAATATCGTCGTCCCAAGGAATAAAGCCCTCATGTCGAACCGCCCCAATCAGAGTACCGTAGTTAATAATATAGTTGATATTGTGCTTTTTACAGAGAATATCAATATAATCCAAAATTTCTAATTCAATTTGTTTGGCATCTTCAATGGTTAGTTGTTTCATTCTATACTCCTAAGATTTTTTGAATTTATTTTTTAAGGCTAGGACATGGTTTAAAAATTCATAGAAAATGCTATCTTTTGTGAAGGCAAGTAGACCAATATAAGAGATGGCTGATAGCAAGACAATCAAACCAGTATTAATCAAAAATGGCAAATTAATGACCATATCCACGGGATACAAGAAATTAATCAGGAAATAAATTCCTACAAAGGAAAGTGAAAAGAGCGAGTATCGAACAGTATAGCTAAAGATATGTCCTAAGTGGATGAGTTGTTTTCTATGGATGAAAATGATATAGAAAACAAGTAGAGAGGCCTCTGATAGCATAGTTGTCAGTAAGTAGTATTCAGGAGCCACGATATTGTTGAAAAAGAGGAGACTATTTAATCCCAAATTGAGTAGCCCAGCAAAGACTGTGTAAACTGTGATTCGTTTTTCATAGCCATTTGTAAAGAGAATTTGGGAACCAAGAATGGTATCTAAGGCCAGGATAATCGTACGAAAAGCGAAGAGAGAGGTTAAGATACCACCTCCGATATATTTTTCACTACCGTAAAGTAGGATGGCATTTGGTCCTAAAACCATGAGTCCAAAACTCAGTGGAATGATAAAGAAGTTAAAGATTCGACTGCCTCTGTTAACAAGTGCGACATAGGCTTCCTTATCGCCTTTTCCTAGATAGTAACTGAGACGAGGCACACTCACTCCGATAGCTCCTGTTACAACACCAGCTATAACGGTCACAATTCGTTGAGCCATGGTATAGTAACTAACATTGACATCAATCCCTGTTTTAACGAGGAAAAGACGATCCAAAAAAGTGAAGAGCATATTGGCATTGGCAAAGACCAACATGGCTGTTAGAGGGAGAAAGAGAGGTTTAAAATCACTTATGTGAATCTTAACAAGCTTAATGTCTCTTTTAATCCAAAAATAACTAATCAGATAGTTAATCAGTGTCGATAAACTCATCACAAGTGTATAGACAACAATATCGTGTTCATTTTTGACAAACAGGAAAATAGATACCAGCATCAGGATACGGATGAAGGCAGTCTTGTAAAAGAGAAAACTGTAATTTTCCAGAGCTTCATTAACCCACTCGATTGAAAAAATCTGTGCAATGAGTTGAATCCCCATAACAAGGTAGACTTTTTTGATGATTGGATTATCAGTAAAGAAGAGAGGATAGGCTAGGATATAGACAGCAGTGGTCAAAATTGTACAAGCTATGCACAAATAAAAAAGACTAGAGAAGGTTCTATTCAGATCTTTTTTGTTATCCTTGACATTACTGATGGCCCGTAAACCGTAGTTATAGACCCCATAAGTCGCAAAGGGTAAGAAAAATGACAAAATTGTGTCGACTGAGTTGAAGTAACCATAGTCAGTTCGGTCCAAGACACGAGCGACGTAGGTACCAGTTAAGATGGGAAAAATAATATTCAAGACACGAATTCCCATGTAAGATAGAGCATTTAATTTTATACTTTTCATTCAATTTACCTCGTTTTTCATTATATCATAAAGTCAGCTAATAAGAAATGAAGGGCAGTAATACTCTTCGAAAATCAAATTCAAACCACGTCAGCGTCGCCTTACCGTACTCAAGTACAGCTTACGGCTAGCTTCCTAGTTTGCTTTTTGATTTTCATTGAGTATAAGTCAAGTAATCACTTTGAAGTTTCAAAGCTTAATTTTAAGTTTTCTTTAAGAAAACTATATTATTCTGAAGAACTCTAAAATTTCACAGCCATTTATTAGTAATGACTACAGAATTCCTAGTCACTACTAGAAATGGACCAGTTTCTTTGAATAATGGAACTGCTTAATCCTCCTATTCTAGAACGGGATGACTAGTATTTCTTTTATGATAGGACTAGATTGTGGTATAATAGAGAGAATAAGTTTTTTTAGTAAGACAAAGGAGAAAAAAGATGATTTATGCAGGAATTCTTGCTGGTGGAACTGGCACACGTATGGGAATCAGTAACTTGCCAAAACAATTTTTAGAGCTAGGTGATCGACCTATCTTGATTCATACAATTGAAAAATTTGTCTTGGAACCAAGTATTGAAAAAATTGTAGTTGGGGTTCATGGAGACTGGGTTTCTCATGCAGAAGATCTTGTAGATAAATATCTTCCTCTTCATAAGGAACGTATCATCATTACAAAAGGTGGTGCTGACCGCAATACAAGTATTGAGAAAATCATTGAAGCCATTGATGCTTATCGTCCGCTTACTCCAGAGGATATCGTTGTTACCCACGATTCTGTTCGTCCATTTATTACGCTTCGCATGATTCAAGATAATATCAAACTTTGTCAAGATCATGACGCAGTGGACACAGTAGTAGAAGCGGTTGATACTATCGTTGAAAGTACCAATGGTCAATTCATTACAGATATTCCAAATCGTGCTCACCTTTATCAAGGACAAACACCTCAAACATTCCGTTGCAAGGACTTCATGGACCTTTACGGCTCTCTCTCTGCTGAAGAGAAAGAAATCTTGACAGATGCATGTAAAATCTTTGTGATTAAAGGAAAAGATGTGGCCTTGGCCAAGGGTGAATACTCAAATCTGAAGATTACAACCGTGACAGACTTGAAGATTGCAAAAAGTATGATTGAGAAAGACTAGTAAAATGATTAATCAAATTTATCAACTAACTAAGCCTAAGTTTATCAATGTCAAATACCAGGAAGAGGCTATTGATCAAGAAAATCATATCCTTATCCGTCCCAACTACATGGCTGTCTGTCATGCGGATCAGCGTTACTACCAAGGAAAACGTGATCCAAAGATTTTGAACAAAAAGCTTCCAATGGCAATGATTCACGAGTCATGTGGAACCGTTATTTCTGATCCGACCGGAACCTATGAGGTTGGGCAAAAAGTTGTCATGATTCCCAATCAGCCTCCTATGCAGAGTGATGAAGAATTCTATGAGAACTACATGACAGGGACCCATTTCTTGTCTAGTGGTTTTGATGGCTTTATGAGAGAGTTTGTTTCTCTCCCTAAAGATCGTGTGGTAGCTTATGATGCTATTGAAGATACGGTTGCAGCGATTACAGAGTTCGTCAGTGTCGGTATGCATGCCATGAATCGTCTATTGACCCTTGCTCATAGCAAGCAGGACCGAATCGCCGTTATCGGAGACGGAAGTTTAGCTTTTGTAGTTGCTAATATTATCAACTATACTTTGCCAGAAGCAGATATTGTGGTTATTGGTCGTCATTGGGAAAAATTGGAACTTTTCTCATTTGCCAAAGAATGCTATATCACTGACAATATTCCTGAAGATTTGGCCTTTGACCATGCTTTTGAATGTTGTGGTGGTGATGGTACTGGACCGGCTATTAATGATTTGATTCGCTATATTCGTCCTCAGGGAACAATCCTTATGATGGGAGTTAGCGAGTATAAAGTCAACATCAATACACGCGATGCCTTAGAAAAAGGCTTGCTCTTGGTTGGTTCCTCTCGTTCTGGTCGCATTGATTTTGAAAATGCAATCCAAATGATGGAAGTCAAGAAATTTGCCAATCGTCTTAAAAATATCCTTTATCTAGAAGAACCCGTAAGAGAAATTAAAGATATTCACCGTGTCTTTGCGACCGATTTAAACACAGCCTTTAAAACCGTGTTTAAGTGGGAAGTATAAGTGCTGGAGGTTAATTGTGGAGAAAATTATTAAAGAAAAAATTTCTTCCTTACTTAGTGAAGAAGAGGAAGTCCTTAGTGTTGAACAACTGGGGGGAATGACCAATCAAAACTATTTGGTCAAAACAACAAATAAGCAATACATCGTTAAGTTCTTTGGTAAAGGGACAGAAAAGCTGATCAATCGTCAAGATGAAAAGTACAATCTTGAACTACTAAAAGATTTAGACTTAGATGTAAAAAATTATCTTTTTGATATTGAAGCTGGTATCAAAGTAAATGAGTATATCGAATCTGCAATCACGCTTGATTCAACGTCAATCAAGACTAAATTTGATAAAATTGCTCCAATATTACAAACCATTCATGCTTCTGGCAAGGAATTAAGGGGAGAATTTGCTCCCTTTGAAGAAATCAAAAAATACGAATCCTTGATTGAGGAAAAAATCCCTTATGCCAACTATGAAGCTGTTCGAGAAGAAGTCTTCTCCTTAGAGAACAGATTGGCTGACTTAGGTGTTGACAGAAAATCTTGTCATATCGATTTGGTGCCTGAAAACTTTATCGAATCACCACAAGGACGACTTTATCTGATTGACTGGGAATATTCATCAATGAACGATCCAATGTGGGATTTGGCTGCTCTCTTTTTAGAGTCTGAATTCACTCTTCAAGAGGAAGAAGACTTCTTGTCTCACTATGAGAGTGAGCAAACACCTGTCTCTCGTGAAAAGATTGCCATTTATAAAATTTTACAAGATGCTATTTGGAGTCTATGGACAGTCTACAAAGAAGAGCAAGGTGCAGATTTTGGTGACTATGGTGTGAGTCGTTACCAAAGAGCTGTTAAAGGTTTGTCCTATTATGGAGGTTCAGATGAAAAATAAAAATGGAGTTTCTTTTGGTCTACTCTCAGGTGTTTTCTGGGGTTTAGGTCTAACGATTAGTGCTTATATCTTTTCGATTTTTACAGATTTGTCACCCTTTGTGGTGGCTGCTGCTCACGATTTCTTGAGTATCTTTATCTTACTAGCTTTTCTTTTAGTAAAAGAAGGAAAAGTTCGTCTCTCAATTTTCTTAAATATTCGCAATGTGAGTGTTATCATCGGAGCCTTGCTAGCCGGTCCAATCGGTATGCAGGCCAACCTTTATGCGGTTAAGTATATCGGAAGTTCCTTAGCGTCATCTGTATCGGCTATCTACCCTGCGATTTCAGTTTTATTGGCTTTCTTCTTTTTGAAGCACAAGATTTCGAAAAATACTGTCTTTGGAATTGTCTTGATTATTGGAGGGATAATTGCTCAGACCTATAAGGTTGAACAGGTCAATTCCTTCTACATTGGGATTCTCTGTGCTTTGGTTTGTGCCATTGCATGGGGGAGTGAAAGTGTCCTTAGCTCCTTTGCCATGGAAAGTGAATTGAGTGAAATCGAAGCTCTCTTAATCCGTCAAGTAACTTCATTCTTATCCTATCTTGTGATTGTGCTCTTCTCTCATCAGTCATTTGCAGAAGTGGCCAATGGACAATTGCTAGGTCTCATGATTGTCTTTGCAGCCTTTGATATGATTTCCTATTTGGCTTATTATATCGCTATCAATCGCTTGCAACCAGCCAAGGCTACAGGCTTGAATGTGAGCTATGTAGTTTGGACTGTCTTGTTCGCAGTTGTTTTCTTGGGTGCACCGCTAGATATGCTGACAATTATTACGTCACTTGTCGTTATTGCTGGAGTTTATATTATTATTAAAGAATAAAGGAGATTCGTGTGAAAGCCATTATCTTAGCAGCGGGATTGGGAACTCGCTTGCGTCCTATGACTGAAAATACCCCTAAAGCCTTGGTTCAGGT
Source organism: Streptococcus sp. CL6.22 (assembly GCF_049738055.1). Taxonomy (GTDB): domain Bacteria; phylum Bacillota; class Bacilli; order Lactobacillales; family Streptococcaceae; genus Streptococcus; species Streptococcus mitis_DJ. Next base: position 90,507 of record NZ_JBKOTV010000001.1, read on the forward strand.
TAATCAAAAACCTTTGATTGAATACCAAATTGAGTTTCTCAAAGAAAAAGGAATCAATGACATTATCATCATCGTTGGTTACCTTAAAGAACAATTCGATTACTTAAAAGAAAAATATGGTGTTCGCCTCGTTTTCAATGATAAATACGCTGACTACAATAACTTTTACTCTCTTTATCTTGTAAAAGAAGAATTGGCCAACAGCTATGTTATTGATGCAGATAACTATCTCTTTAAAAATATGTTCCGCAATGATTTGACACGTTCTACTTATTTCAGTGTTTATCGTGAAGATTGTACCAACGAATGGTTCTTGGTCTATGGAGATGACTACAAAGTTCAAGACATTATTGTTGATAGCAAGGCAGGTCGTATCCTTAGTGGTGTATCCTTCTGGGATGCTCCAACTGCAGAAAAGATTGTCAGCTTTATCGACAAGGCTTATGCAAGTGGCGAATTTGTTGATCTCTACTGGGACAATATGGTTAAGGATAATATCAAAGAGCTAGATGTCTATGTTGAAGAATTAGAAGGCAATAGCATCTATGAAATCGATAGTGTCCAAGACTATCATAAATTAGAAGAAATTCTTAAAAACGAAAATTAAAAATTCCAACATCTGGCTGAAATAGTCGGATGTTTTTTGATTTTTTTACGAATAGATAGATGAGTAGAAAAAGAAATGGAGCTATTTATGAAAATCACAAACTATGAAATCTATAAGTTAAAAAAATCAGGTTTGACCAATCAACAGATTTTGAAAGTGCTAGAATACGGTGAAAATGTTGATCAGGAGCTTTTGTTGGGTGATATTGCAGATATATCAGGTTGCCGAAATCCAGCTGTTTTTATGGAACGTTATTTTCAGATAGACGATGCGCATTTGGAGAAGGAGTTCCAAAAATTTCCATCTTTCTCTATTTTAGACGACTGTTATCCTTGGGATTTGAGTGAAATTTATGATGCACCTGTGCTTTTATTTTACAAGGGCAATCTGGACCTCTTGAAATTTCCAAAGGTGGCGGTTGTGGGCAGTCGTGCTTGTAGCAAACAAGGAGCTAAGTCAGTTGAAAAAGTCATTCAAGGTTTAGAAAATGAACTGGTTATTGTCAGTGGATTAGCCAAGGGCATTGACACAGCAGCTCATATGGCAGTCCTGCAGAATGGTGGCAAAACCATTGCAGTGATTGGAACAGGTCTGGATGTATTTTATCCTAAAGCCAATAAACGCTTACAAGACTACATCGGCAATGACCATCTAGTTCTCAGTGAGTATGGACCTGGCGAACAGCCTCTGAAATTTCATTTTCCTGCCCGTAATCGCATCATTGCTGGACTTTGTCGTGGTGTAATCGTCGCAGAGGCTAAGATGCGCTCAGGTAGTCTTATTACCTGTGAGCGAGCAATGGAAGAAGGGCGCGATGTCTTTGCTATTCCTGGTAGCATTTTAGATGGACTATCAGACGGTTGCCATCATTTGATCCAAGAAGGAGCAAAATTGGTCACCAGTGGGCAGGATGTTCTTGCGGAATTTGAATTTTAATACTCTTCGAAAATCTCTTCAAACCACGTCAGCTTCACCTTGCCGTACTCAAGTACAGCCTGCGGCTAGCTTCCTAGTTTGCTCTTTGATTTTCATTGACTATAAGAAGAAAGTCCGCTTACTAGACAAACTTTTCTTCTATATATAGGAGCTAAGTCTTGACAGTTATGGCAAAATGGTTTACACTTTATAAAGTTTATTACTTTGAAAAGGTGTGATACTGTGGCTACGGCAACAAAAAAGAAAAAATCAACAGTTAAAAAAAATCTAGTAATCGTGGAGTCGCCTGCTAAGGCGAAAACGATTGAGAAATATCTAGGCAGAAACTACAAGGTTTTAGCCAGTGTCGGGCATATCCGTGATTTGAAGAAATCCAGTATGTCCGTCGATATTGAAAATAATTATGAACCGCAATATATCAATATCCGAGGAAAAGGTCCTCTTATTAATGACTTGAAAAAAGAAGCTAAAAAAGCTAATAAAGTCTTTCTGGCGAGTGACCCGGACCGTGAAGGAGAAGCGATTTCTTGGCATTTGGCTCACATTCTCAACTTAGATGAAAATGATGCCAACCGTGTGGTCTTCAATGAAATCACCAAAGATGCTGTCAAAAATGCTTTTAAAGAACCGCGTAAGATTGATATGGACTTGGTCGATGCTCAACAAGCACGCCGTGTCCTGGATCGCTTGGTAGGCTATTCGATTTCGCCTATTTTGTGGAAAAAGGTCAAGAAGGGCTTGTCAGCAGGTCGCGTTCAGTCTATTGCGCTTAAGTTAATCATTGACCGTGAGAATGAAATTAATGTCTTTCAGCCTGAAGAATACTGGACAATTGATGCTGTCTTTAAAAAGGGAACCAAGCAATTTCAGGCATCCTTCTATGGAGTAGATGGCAAAAAGCTGAAACTGACTAGCAATGATGAGGTCAAGGAAGTCTTGTCTCGTCTGACTAGTAAAGACTTTTCAGTGGATCAGGTGGATAAGAAAGAGCGCAAACGCAATGCTCCATTACCTTATACTACTTCATCTATGCAGATGGATGCTGCCAATAAAATCAATTTCCGTACTCGAAAGACCATGATGGTTGCCCAACAGCTCTATGAAGGGATTAATATTGGTTCTGGTGTCCAAGGTTTGATTACTTATATGCGTACTGATTCGACCCGTATCAGTCCTGTAGCCCAAAATGAAGCTGCAAATTTCATTACGGATCGTTTTGGTAGCAAGTATTCTAAGCATGGTAGCAAGGTTAAAAATGCTGCAGGTGCTCAGGATGCCCATGAGGCTATTCGCCCGTCTAGCGTTTTTAATACACCTGAAAGTATTGCTAAGTATCTGGACAAGGACCAGCTCAAGCTCTATACCCTTATCTGGAATCGTTTTGTGGCTAGCCAGATGACAGCTGCTGTCTTTGATACTATGGCTGTTAAATTGTCGCAAAATGGAGTTCAATTTGCTGCCAATGGTAGTCAGGTTAAGTTTGATGGTTATCTTGCCATTTATAATGATTCTGACAAGAATAAGATGCTACCAGATATGGCTGTTGGAGATGTTGTTAAACAGGTCAATAGCAAACCAGAGCAACATTTTACTCAACCGCCTGCCCGTTATTCTGAAGCGACACTGATCAAGACCTTGGAGGAAAATGGGGTTGGCCGTCCGTCAACCTACGCACCAACCATTGAAACTATTCAGAAACGTTATTATGTTCGCCTTGTAGCCAAACGTTTTGAACCAACAGAGTTGGGAGAAATTGTTAATAAGCTCATCGTTGAATATTTCCCAGATATCGTAAACGTAACCTTTACAGCTGAAATGGAAGGCAAGCTAGATGATGTCGAAGTCGGAAAAGAGCAGTGGCAACGTGTTATTGATGCCTTTTACAAACCATTTTCTAAAGAAGTGGCCAAGGCTGAAGAAGAAATGGAGAAAATCCAGATTAAGGATGAACCCGCTGGATTTGATTGTGAAGTGTGTGGCAGTCCAATGGTCATTAAACTTGGTCGTTTTGGTAAGTTCTACGCTTGTAGCAATTTCCCAGATTGCCGTCATACTCAAGCAATCGTGAAAGAAATCGGTGTAGAGTGTCCAAGTTGTCATCAGGGACAAATCATTGAGCGTAAAACAAAACGTAACCGCCTTTTCTATGGTTGTAATCGCTATCCAGAATGTGAATTTACCTCTTGGGATAAGCCTGTTGGTCGTGACTGTCCAAAATGTGGCAACTTTCTTATGGAGAAAAAAGTCCGTGGTGGTGGCAAGCAGGTTGTTTGTAGCAAAGGCGACTACGAGGAAGAAAAGATTAAATAAGAGGAGTTTCCTGAAAGTTAATTTCAGGCTCTTTTGGTTAGAACTTGACAAAATTCACCATTGTATGCGAAACTAGAAGAAGATTATTTTATACTCAATGAAAATCAAAGAGCAAACTAGGAAACTAGCCGCAGGTTGCTCAAAGCACTGCTTTGAGGTTGCAGATAAGACTGACGAAGTCAGGAACCATACCTACGTCAAGGCGACGTTGACGCGGTTTGAAGAGATTTTCGAAGAGTATTAACTAGGAGAAGTTATGCGTCTTATCTATCTAATAATTGGTTTTTTATCACTAGCCTTGGCTATTATTGGGGTTGTTTTACCCTTGTTGCCTACAACGCCTTTTCTTTTGTTGTCTATTGCTTGTTTTTCAAGAAGTTCCAAGCGCTTCGAAGATTGGCTTTATCATACCAAGCTCTATCAGAGTTATGTAGCTGATTTTCGCGAGACTAAGTCCATTGCGCGTGAACGAAAGAAAAAAATCATCGTATCTATCTACATCTTGATGGGAATTTCCATTTATTTTGCCCCTCTCTTACCAGTCAAAATCGGTCTGGGAGCCTTGACTATCTTTATCACCTATTATCTCTTCAAGGTCATTCCAGACAAAGAATAAGTAAAATTTGTAACTATTTCCCTTGATAAAAATGAAAGCATATTCACAACAATATGATATAATAAATTCAAAGTAATACTCAAGGAGAATCAAATGATTTACGAATTTTGTGCTGAAAATGTGACCTTGCTTGAAAAAGCGATGCAGGCTGGAGCTCGTCGAATCGAACTCTGTGACAATCTAGCAGTTGGTGGGACAACGCCCAGCTATGGAGTGACCAAGGCAGCGGTTGAATTGGCAGCTAACTACGATACGACCATCATTACCATGATTCGTCCACGTGGTGGCGACTTTGTCTATAATGAACTAGAAATTGCTATTATGCTAGAAGATATTCGTTTGACTGCTCATGCTGGAAGTCAAGGGGTTGTTTTTGGAGCTTTAACTGCTGGTAAGAAGTTGGATAAGCCTAATCTTGAAAAGTTAATTGCTGCATCAAAAGGAATGGAAATTGTCTTCCACATGGCCTTTGATGAATTGAGCGATGAAAATCAACTGGAAGCTATTGACTGGCTTAGTCAAGCTGGAGTCACTCGTATCCTAACTCGTGCTGGTGTGTCTGGCGACTCCTTAGAAAAACGTTTTGCTCACTATCACAGAATTTTGGAGCACGCTAAAGATAAAATTGAAATTCTACCAGGTGGGGGGATTGACCTTGACAACCGTCAGACCTTTATCGACCAGCTGGGCGTGACACAATTGCACGGAACTAAGGTTGTCTTTTAAAAAATAGAAAGGAACTGCTAGCTTTGGGTAGCAGTTTTCACTTATGTTTGAAATTTTTAAATCCTATCAATTTAATCAAGAAAAGGCTAGTGCTTATGGTTTTGTAGAAAATGGGGGAGTCTGGACCTATAGTTGCCAGATTTTGCAAGGTGACTTTGTCATGACTGTATCCATCACTGCTGATAATGTGAGTTTTCAAGTCCTTGACCAGGAAACCGGTGACCTCTATCCACAAGTCCATATGGAAAGTTTTAAAGGAAGTTTTGTTGCAAGTGTCCGTGAGGCTTGTCTGGAGATTCTCTACCAGATTCGGAAGGCTTGTTTTGATGTACAGGATTTTATCTGTCCTCAGACTAAACGAATCATGACTCAAGTTCAGGAAAAGTATGGCAATCAGTTGGAGTATTTGTGGGAGAAGTCGCCTGATACAGCAGTGTTAAGACATGAAGACAATAAGAAGTGGTATGCTGTTGTGATGAGAATACCTTGGGATAGGCTAGAAAAGGGCAGAGAAGGACAGGTGGAAGCAGTCAACCTCAAACACGACCAAGTAGTGGACTTGCTTTCACAAAATGGCATTTATCCAGCTTTTCATATGAATAGGAGATACTGGATTAGTGTGGCACTTGATGATACGTTGTCAGATGAAATAGTACTGGAATTGATTGAAAAAAGTTGGAATTTAACTTCTAAAAAATAAAACTTTTCAAGGATTTTCAAGAACTTTCAATTAGCGAAATATTCTCTACTGAAGAAATTTTCAGAAAATAATAGATTTTTTCTTGACAAGTATTTTTGCCTATGCTAAAATACTAAACAAGATATCAAACGAAGGAGAAAGTCAAGCATGAAAACAGCTAAGTTTAATCAATTTGCTTTGTTGTTGAGGTACTCGGGCTAGTGCAAAAAGCATTAGTCCTGTTTGGCTTACCAAGCGGGAGTAAATCAACATCTCGCTTGGACTTCTAAGCGAGATGTTTTTTTAAAACCACATTTGGGAAAGGGGAAATCTTATGCGTAAAGTTGAATTTTTTGATACAAGTCTTCGTGATGGGGAACAAACACCTGGTGTTAACTTCTCAATAAAGGAAAAAGTTTCCATTGCAAGACAGCTGGAGAAATGGGGTATTTCAGCCATAGAAGCTGGTTTTCCAGCGGCTAGTCCAGACTCATTTACGGCAGTTCAGGAGATTGCTAAGGTCTTAAAGAAAACAGCGATAACTGGTTTGGCACGCTCTGTCAAGTCTGATATTGATGCTTGTTATGAAGCCCTCAAGGATGCCAAATATCCACAGGTTCACGTCTTTATCGCTACCAGTCCGATACACCGAAAGTATAAGCTCAATAAGAGCAAGGAAGAGATTCTAGAAGCTATTAAGGAGCATGTTTCTTATGCCCGTTCTAAGTTTGAGATAGTTGAATTCTCTCCAGAGGATGCGACTAGAACAGAGTTGGATTTCCTCTTAGAAGTTGTTCAAACAGCGGTTGATGCAGGTGCAACTTATATCAATATCCCTGATACGGTAGGATTTACCACACCAGAGGAATACGGTGCTATCTTCAAACACTTGATTGAGAATGTCAAGACAGATCGTCAGATTGTCTATTCGCCTCACTGCCACGATGACCTTGGAATGGCAGTGGCAAATAGCCTTGCTGCTGTCAAGAATGGGGCAGGACGTGTCGAAGGGACTATCAACGGTATTGGTGAGCGAGCTGGCAATGCTGCCTTGGAAGAAATAGCAGTTGCTCTCAATATTCGCCAAGATTACTACCAAGCAGAAACCAGTATTGTTTTAAATGAAACAATCAATACGTCAGAAATGGTTTCTCGCTTCTCAGGTATTCCAGTTCCTAAAAACAAGGCTGTGGTCGGTGGCAATGCCTTTTCTCACGAATCTGGTATTCACCAAGACGGAGTCCTTAAAAATCCTCTTACCTATGAAATCATCACTCCTGAATTGGTCGGTGTCAAGAGTAACAGCCTCCCACTTGGAAAATTGTCTGGTCGCCATGCCTTTGTTGAGAAACTAAGAGAACTGGCTCTAGACTTTACAGAAGAGGACATCAAACCACTCTTTGCTAAGTTCAAGGAGCTAGCTGATAAAAAGCAAGAAATCACAGATGCAGATATTCGAGCTATGGTAGCTGGAACCGTGGTTGAAAATCCAGAAGGCTTCCACTTTGATGATTTACAACTTCAAACTCATGAGGATAATAACATCGAAGCGCTTGTTAGCCTAGCTAATATGGATGGTGAGAAAGTTGAGTTCAATGCGACAGGACAAGGTTCTGTTGAAGCAATCTTTAACGCTATCGATAAGTTCTTTAACCAATCCGTCCGTTTGGTGTCTTACACTATTGACGCGGTGACAGATGGAATTGATGCCCAAGCTCGGGTCTTGGTAACTGTTGAAAACAGAGATACAGAAACCATCTTTAACGCAACAGGTCTTGATTTCGATGTGTTGAAGGCTTCGGCTATTGCTTATATCAATGCTAATACCTTTGTTCAAAAAGAGAATGCTGGTGAGATGGGACGTAGTGTTTCCTATCGAGATATGCCTAGTGTGTAAAGGAGAATGCTATGACAAAAAAAATAGTAGCTCTAGCAGGGGACGGAATTGGCCCAGAAATCATGGAGGCTGGTTTAGAGGTTCTGGAAGCTCTAGCTGAAAAAACAGGTTTTGACTATGAGATTGATAGACGACCTTTTGGAGGTGCAGGTATCGATGCTGCAGGGCATCCCTTACCTGATGAAACTCTCAAGGCATGTCGTGAAGCAGATGCCATTCTCCTAGCGGCTATCGGTAGTCCCCAGTATGATAGTGCAACGGTTCGGCCTGAACAAGGCTTGCTAGCTCTCCGTAAGGAACTCAATCTCTATGCTAATATTCGCCCTGTTAAGATTTTTGAGAGTCTCAAGCATTTGTCACCACTAAAATCAGAACGAATTGCTGGTGTAGACTTTGTCGTGGTGCGTGAGTTGACAGGCGGGATTTACTTTGGAGATCATATCCTTAAAGAGCTCAAAGCGCGTGATATTAACGACTATAGCTATGAGGAGGTGGAACGGATTCTTCGCAAAGCCTTTGAAATTGCAAGAAATCGCAGAAAAATCATTACCAGCATCGATAAGCAAAATGTGTTAGCAACTTCAAAACTCTGGCGGAAAGTAGCTGAGAAGGTCGCACAGGATTTCCCAGATGTGACCTTGGAACATCAGCTGGTGGACTCAGCTGCCATGCTTATGATTACCAATCCTGCTAAGTTTGATGTTATTGTAACGGAGAATCTTTTTGGAGATATTCTCTCTGATGAATCAAGCGTTCTATCTGGCACACTTGGGGTTATGCCATCAGCCAGTCACTCTGAAAAGGGTCCAAGTCTCTATGAACCTATTCACGGTTCAGCTCCTGATATTGCTGGTCAAGGCATTGCAAATCCTATCTCCATGATTTTATCAGTGGCCATGATGTTGAGAGATAGTTTTGGTCGTTATGAGGATGCAGAGCGTATTGAGCGTGCTGTTGAAGCTAGTTTAGCGGCTGGCATTTTAACAAGAGATATAGGTGGACAGGCTTCGACTAAGGAAATGACAGAAGCTATTATTGCAAGGTTATGAAGTTAGACGAAAGAATTACTCTAGTCCTTTTGATTTGGAATGTCATGGTTTTCTTGATTTATGGCATTGACAAATCTAAGGCAAGGAGAAGAGTTTGGCGCATCCCAGAGAAAATCTTACTCATTTTAGCCTTTACTTGTGGTGGTTTTGGTGCCTGTTTGGCAGGAATCATCTTTCACCATAAGACTCGAAAATGGTATTTTAAAACAGTTTGGTTTCTCGGGATGGTGTCCACACTAGTAGCCTTATATGTTATTTGGAGGTAATGGATGGCAGGAAAATCGATTTTTGATAAATTATGGGACCGTCATGTCATCACAGGAGAAGAGGGGCAGCCCCAACTCATGTATGTGGACCAGCACTATATTCATGAAGTGACCAGTCCTCAAGCTTTTCAAGGATTACGAGATGCAGGTCGTAGATTGAGACGACCAGACTTGACATTTGGAACCTTTGACCACAACGTCCCGACGGTCAATATCTACGATATTCGAGATGTGATTTCTAAGGCTCAAATTGATAAGCTGGCTGAAAATGTTGAGGAATTTGGGATCGAACATGCTGCCCACGGTTCTGAAAAACAAGGAATTGTTCACATGGTTGGTCCAGAAACAGGAAGAACTCAACCAGGAAAATTCATTGTCTGTGGAGATAGCCATACGGCAACCCACGGAGCTTTCGGAGCGATCGCCTTTGGAATTGGAACTAGTGAGGTCGAACATGTCTTTGCGACACAGACCCTCTGGCAGGTCAAACCCAAGAAAATGCTGGTGGAATTTACAGGTGTTCCTCAAAAAGGAGTTTATTCCAAGGATTTCATTTTAGCCTTGATTGCCAAGTACGGCGTTGCCTGTGGAGTTGGCTATGTGGTGGAATATAGGGGTCAGGCTATTGATGCACTGAGCATGGAAGAGCGCATGACCATCTGCAATATGTCCATCGAGTTTGGATCCAAGATGGGAATCATGAATCCGGATCAAACCACCTATGACTATCTCAAGGGACGAGAATGTGTTCCAGAGGACTTTGAAGAGGCTGTGGCGGATTGGAAAACAATTATCAGTGATGATGATGCTGTTTATGATAAGGTTATCCAGATGGATGTCTCAGGATTGGCTCCCATGGTGACCTGGGGAACTAATCCTGCTATGGGTGTTGACTTTGACAGTAGCTTTCCAGAAATTAAGGATATGAATGATGAGCGAGCCTACAATTACATGGACTTGGAGCCTGGTCAAAAGCCAGCAGATATTGAACTAGGCTATATCTTTATCGGGTCTTGTACTAATGCTCGTCTCAGCGATTTGCAACTGGCTGCGCGATTTGTTGAAGGGAAGAAAATAGCTCCTAATTTAACAGCTATCGTAGTTCCAGGCTCTCGTCCTGTCAAACGAGCTGCTGAGAAGTTGGGCTTAGACAAGGTCTTTCTAGACGCTGGTTTTGAGTGGAGAGACCCAGGATGCTCTATGTGCCTAGGGATGAATCCTGATAAGGTTCCAGATGGTGTCCACTGTGCCTCAACCAGCAATCGTAACTTTGAAGACAGACAGGGCTTTGGTGCTAAGACTCATCTCTGTAGTCCAGCTATGGCAGCTGCGGCAGCTATTGCAGGGCGTTTCGTAGATGTTCGGCAAATGCCAGAAGCCCAGTAAGGAGAGGATATGGAAAAATTCACAGTTTATACGGGAACGACTGTTCCTCTCATGAATGATAACATCGACACTGACCAAATCTTACCCAAGCAGTTTCTCAAGTTAATTGATAAAAAAGGCTTTGGTAAGTACCTCATGTATGCTTGGCGTTATCTGGACGACAAGTATACTGAGGACCCAGACTTTGTCTTTAACCGACCTGAATATCGGAAAGCCAGTATTCTCATCTCAGGGGATAACTTTGGCGCAGGGTCTTCGAGGGAACACGCAGCTTGGGCTCTAGCGGACTATGGTTTTAAGGTCGTGATTGCAGGGTCTTTTGGTGATATTCATTACAATAATGAACTCAATAATGGCATGTTGCCTATTGTTCAGCCCAGAGATGTTCGAGAGAAACTAGCTCAGCTACAACCAAGTGATCAGGTAACTGTGGACTTGGAACAACAAAAAATCATCTCACCAGTGGGAGAATTCACTTTTGAAATTGACAGCGAGTGGAAACACAAGCTCTTAAATGGTTTGGATGATATCGGTATTACCTTGCAGTATGAAGATTTGATTGCTGCTTATGAAAAACAACGACCAGCCTACTGGCAGGATTAGAAGAAAAATAGAAAAGGAAATAGAACTATGACAAAACACATTCAATGGAACGGAACACTTTCACAAGAAGGCTATGATATTTTAAAAGGTGAGGGCGGATGTATCGTTTGTCCTACAAAAGTTGGCTACATTATTATGACTAGCGATAAGGCAGGACTTGAACGCAAGTTTGAAGCTAAAGAGCGTAACCGTAACAAACCAGGTGTTGTTCTCTGCGGTAGCATGGATGAGCTTCGCGCTTTAGCACAACTCAACCCAGAAATTGAAGCCTTTTACCAAAAACATTGGGACGAAGACATTCTTCTTGGTTGTATCCTTCCTTGGAAACCAGAAGCCTTTGAAAAACTAAAAGCATACGGTGATGGCCGTGAAGAACTTATGACTGATGTGCGTGGTACGAGCTGTTTCGTTATCAAATTTGGGAAAGCTGGTGAACAATTGGCTGCCAAACTTTGGGAAGAAGGCAAGATGGTTTATGCCTCATCAGCTAACCCATCTGGAAAAGGAAACCGTGGTAAAGTAGAAGGTATTGGAGAACGTATCGAAGGGGCAGTGGACCTTGTCATTGAGGCAGATGACTACGTTGCTTCTATCCAGCCTGACAAAACGATTGAAACGCGCTATGAGCAAGGTGTGATGGTCTCTATGGTTGATAAAGACGGCAAACTCATCCCAGAACAAGGAGGAGCTCGTTCAACATCACCAGCACCAGTTGTAATCCGTAAAGGGCTTGACATTGATAAAATCATGATGCACCTGTCAGACACCTTTAACTCATGGGACTACCGTCAGGGGGAGTATTATTAGAATGTAGAAGAAGTGGGGAGAAAAACAATTTCCCCTCTTTTTTCTATTTACGCAAGAAAAATCCGAACATTATATTTTAATTTATAAAATTATTTGACAAAATCTGTACTTTAGTTTATAATGAATTAAGGAAACGTCGGAAAAGGCGTAGAGATGCGCAAGCATAGGTAGGTCATTACAAAAGAAACGAGACATCGATATGTTAAATGAATTTCCAATTTTTGATTACGAAGATATTCAATTGATTCCAAATAAATGTGTCATTAAAAGCCGTGCAGAAGCAGATACAAGTGTCACTCTAGGAAATCACACCTTTAAACTACCTGTTGTGCCAGCTAATATGCAGACGATTTTGGATGAAAATGTAGCAGAGCAACTTGCTAAAGGTGGTTACTTTTACATTATGCACCGTTTTGATGAGGCAGGACGCATTCCTTTTATTAAACGCATGCACGATCAAGGGCTCATTGCTTCTATTTCTGTCGGTGTTAAGGACTATGAGTATGATTTTGTTAGCCAGCTCAAGGCTGATGCTCCTGAATATATCACGATTGACATCGCTCATGGTCATGCAGATAGCGTGATTTCTATGATTCAACACATTAAGAAAGAATTGCCAGATACCTTTGTCATTGCTGGAAATGTGGGAACACCAGAAGCTGTGCGTGAATTGGAAAATGCTGGTGCGGATGCTACTAAGATCGGAATCGGTCCTGGTAAGGTTTGTATTACCAAGGTTAAGACTGGTTTTGGTACAGGTGGTTGGCAGTTGGCTGCCCTACGCTGGTGTGCCAAGGCTGCTCGTAAACCGATTATCGCAGATGGTGGAATTCGTACTCACGGTGATATTGCCAAGTCTATCCGTTTCGGTGCCAGCATGGTTATGATTGGTTCCCTCTTTGCAGGACACATCGAAAGTCCAGGGAAAACGATTGAAGTTGATGGTGAACAGTTCAAAGAGTACTACGGTTCAGCTTCACAATATCAAAAAGGTGCTTACAAAAATGTGGAAGGCAAACGTATCTTACTTCCTGCCAAAGGTCACTTGCAAGATACTTTAACTGAGATGGAACAAGACCTTCAAAGTGCTATTTCATACGCAGGTGGACGTCAGGTTGCTGACCTTAAACACGTTGATTATGTGATCGTGAAAAACTCTATTTGGAATGGGGATGCTTCCCACTAAGACGGGCTATCCGTCTAGAAAAAAACTTGTTATTAGAGCAAATTTTTGTTATAATAAAACAAGTTTCCACCCTTAGTGTAATGGATATCACGTAAGATTCCGGTTCTTGAGATGGGGGTTCGATTCCCTCAGGGTGGATGTAAACATCCTAAAAAAGCCTTTAATAGGGCTTTTTTCTTTATCTTTCCCCAAATTTGCCTCTAAAACTGAAAACATTATTCTAAAGAATACCCAAATCTCTTCCAGTCCCGTTTTAGAGTGACTCAGGGGGCTTTTTTTGATATAATAAAAAGGACTGTTATCAGTTAGAAAGAGGTTGGTATGAAAGAATTACAAACTGTACTAAAGAACCATTTTGCAATCGAATTTGCAGACAAAAATTTACTGGAGACTGCCTTTACTCATACGAGTTATGCCAATGAGCACCGCCTCTTAAAAATTTCACACAATGAACGCTTGGAATTTTTAGGAGACGCTGTTCTACAGTTATTGATTTCAGAATATCTGTATAAAAAATATCCTAAAAAGCCTGAGGGTGACTTGTCTAAACTCCGTGCCATGATTGTCCGCGAGGAGAGTTTGGCTGGTTTTGCGCGTGATTGCCAGTTTGATCAGTTTATCAAGCTGGGTAAGGGGGAAGAAAAGTCTGGTGGACGCAATCGTGACACCATTCTTGGTGATGCCTTTGAAGCTTTTCTTGGTGCCCTCCTTTTGGACAAGGATGTGGCCAAGGTCAAGGAATTTATCTATCAAGTCATGATTCCTAAGGTTGAAGCAGGAGAGTTTGAGATGATTACAGACTACAAAACCCATCTCCAAGAGTTACTTCAGGTCAATGGCGATGTAGCTATTCGTTATCAGGTGATTTCTGAAACGGGTCCTGCCCACGATAAGGTCTTTGATGTAGAAGTTCTTGTCGAAGGTAAGAGCATTGGTCAAGGTCAAGGTCGTTCTAAGAAACTAGCAGAGCAGGAAGCTGCCAAAAATGCCGTTGAGAAAGGGCTGGATTCATGTATTTAAAGGAAATCGAAATTCAGGGATTCAAGTCTTTTGCTGACAAGACTAAGGTCGTTTTTGACCAAGGAGTGACTGCAGTTGTTGGTCCCAATGGATCTGGAAAGTCCAATATTACAGAAAGTCTGCGTTGGGCTTTGGGGGAGTCAAGTGTTAAGAGTCTCCGTGGAGGCAAGATGCCGGATGTCATCTTTGCCGGAACAGAGAGTCGCAAACCGCTCAATTATGCTTCTGTAGTTGTGACTCTCGATAATCATGACGGATTTATCAAGGATGCAGGTCAAGAAATCAGGGTAGAACGCCATATCTATCGTAGTGGTGATAGCGAATACAAGATTGACGGCAAGAAAGTTCGTCTTCGTGATATTCATGATCTTTTCATGGATACAGGTTTGGGACGAGATTCCTTCTCTATCATTTCCCAAGGGAAGGTTGAGGAGATTTTCAACTCCAAGCCTGAAGAACGCAGAGCTATTTTTGAAGAAGCTGCTGGAGTTTTGAAATACAAGACTCGTAGAAAAGAGACTGAGAGCAAATTGCAACAAACTCAGGATAATCTGGATCGTCTTGAAGACATTATCTACGAGTTGGACAATCAAATCAAGCCTCTTGAGAAGCAAGCTGAAAATGCCCGTAAGTTTTTAGACTTGGAAGGTCAACGTAAGGCTATTTATTTAGACGTTCTGGTTGCTCAAATTAAGGAAAATAAGACTGAACTAGAATCGACAGAAGAAGAGTTGGCTCAGGTTCAGGAACTCTTGACTAGTTATTACCAAAAGCGTGAAAAATTAGAAGAAGAAAACCAAACTCTTAAAAAGCAACGCCAAGATTTACATGCTGAAATGACCAAAGATCAGGGCAGTTTGATGGACTTGGCTAGTCTGATTAGTGATTTAGAGAGAAAATTAGCCCTATCGAAATTAGAATTTGAGCAAGTAGCCCTGAATCAACAGGAAGCACAAGCCCGTTTGGCTGCTTTAGAGGATAAAAGAAATTCACTCAGCAAAGAAAAGTCTGATAAAGAAAGTTCTTTAGCTCTCTTAGAGGAAAATCTAGTCCAAAATAATCAAAAACTCAATCGTTTAGAAGCTGAATTGTTGGCTTTTTCAGATGATCCTGATCAGATGATTGAGCTTCTACGTGAACGCTTTGTAGCTCTTTTACAAGAAGAAGCGGATGTCTCAAACCAACTCACCCGCATCGAGAATGAGTTGGAAAATAGTCGTCAGCTTTCTCAAAAACAAGCAGATCAATTAGAAAAGTTGAAAGAACAGTTGGCCACAGCTAAAGAGAAGGCTAGTCAGCAAAAGGCGGATCTTGAAACTGCCAAGGAGCAAGTTCAAAAATTATTGGCTGACTATCAAGCTATTGCCAAGGAGCAAGAGGAGCAGAAATCTTCCTATCAAGCTCAACAAAGTCAACTATTTGACCGTCTGGATAATCTCAAAAACAAGCAGGCCAGAGCTCAGAGTTTGGAAAATATTCTGAGAAATCATAGTAACTTTTATGCAGGTGTTAAGAGTGTTCTCCAAGAAAAAGCTCGCCTTGGTGGTATTATTGGGGCAGTCAGTGAGCATCTGACCTTTGATGTGCATTATCAAACTGCTCTAGAGATTGCGCTTGGAGCTAGCAGTCAGCATATCATTGTAGAAGATGAGGGGGCGGCAACTAAGGCGATTGATTTCCTCAAACGAAACAGAGCTGGTCGTGCAACCTTCCTTCCTTTGACAACGATCAAGGCGCGTACGATTTCTAGTCAGAACCAAGATGCTATCTCTGCAAGTCCAGGTTTCCTTGGTATGGCAGATGACTTGGTGACATTCGATAATAGGTTGGAAGCTATTTTCAAGAACTTGCTAGCTACGACGGCTATTTTTGATACCGTAGAACACGCGCGTGCAGCAGCTCGTCAGGTTCGTTATCAGGTTCGTATGGTGACATTGGACGGTACAGAGTTGCGCACAGGTGGCTCTTACGCAGGTGGTGCTAATCGCCAGAATAACAGTATTTTCATCAAGCCAGAGCTGGAGCAATTGCAAAAAGAAATTGCTAAAGAAGAAGCAAGCTTGCGTACAGATGAAGCGAGTTTGAAGAACTTGCAAGATGAGATGGCTAGATTGACAGAAAGATTAGAAGCAATCAAATCTCAGGGTGAGCAGGCTCGTATTCAGGAGCAGGGCTTGTCCCTCGCTTATCAGCAGACCAGTCATCAAGTTGAAGAACTGGAAACTCTTTGGAAACTCCAAGAAGAGGAATTAAATCGTCTTTCTGAGGGAGATTGGCAAGCAGATAAGGAAAAATGCCAAGAGCGACTTGCTACTATTTCCAGTGACAAGCAAAATCTGGAAGCTGAGATTGAAGAGATTAAGTCTAATAAAAATGCCATCCAAGAACGTTATCAGAACTTGCAAGAACAGGTAGCGCAAGCTCGCTTGCTTAAGACAGAACTACAAGGGCAAAAACGTTATGAAGTAGCTGATATTGACCGTCTAGGCAAGGAATTGAATAATCTAGATATCGAACAAGAGGAAATCCAGCGCCTTCTTCAAGAAAAGGTTGATAATCTGGAGAAGGTTGATACAGATTTGCTCAGTCAACAGGTAGAAGAAGCCAAAACTCAGAAAACAAACCTCCAACAAGGTTTAATTCGCAAGCAGTTTGAGTTGGATGATATTGAAGGTCAACTGGATGATATTGCTAGTCATTTGGATCAGGCTCGCCAGCAGAATGAAGAGTGGATTCGCAAGCAAACACGTGCTGAAGCTAAGAAAGAAAAGGTCAGCGAGCGCTTACGTCATCTACAAAGCCAATTAACAGACCAGTATCAGATTAGCTATACTGAAGCTTTAGAAAATGCGCATGAGTTGGAAAATCTCAATCTGGCAGAGCAAGAGGTGCAGGACTTAGAGAAGGCTATTCGTTCGCTGGGTCCGGTCAACTTGGAAGCTATTGACCAGTACGAAGAAGTTCACAACCGTCTGGACTTTCTAAATAGTCAGCGAGATGATATTTTATCAGCGAAAAGTCTGCTTCTTGAAACCATCACAGAGATGAATGATGAGGTCAAGGAACGCTTTAAGTCAACCTTTGAAGCTATTCGTGAGTCCTTCAAAGTGACCTTCAAACAGATGTTTGGTGGAGGTCAGACAGACTTGATATTGACTGAGGGAGACCTTTTAACAGCTGGTGTGGAGATTTCTGTTCAACCTCCAGGTAAGAAAATCCAGTCGCTTAACCTCATGAGTGGTGGTGAAAAAGCTCTGTCAGCTCTAGCTTTGCTTTTCTCTATCATTCGAGTTAAGACTATCCCATTTGTCATCTTGGATGAGGTAGAGGCTGCACTAGATGAAGCTAATGTTAAGCGTTTTGGGGATTACCTCAACCGCTTTGACAAGGACAGCCAGTTTATCGTTGTGACCCACCGTAAGGGAACCATGGCAGCGGCTGATTCTATCTATGGAGTGACTATGCAAGAATCAGGTGTCTCAAAAATTGTTTCGGTGAAGTTAAAAGATTTAGAAAGTATTGAAGGATGACAATTAAACTAGTAGCAACGGATATGGACGGAACCTTTCTAGATGGGAATGGGCGCTTTGATATGGACCGCCTCAAATCTCTCTTGGTTTCCTACAAGGAAAAAGGGATTTACTTTGCGGTAGCTTCAGGGCGCGGATTTCTGTCTCTAGAAAAATTATTTGCTGATGTTCGTGATGACATTATTTTCATCGCGGAAAATGGCAGTTTGGTAGAATATCAAGGTCAGGACTTGTATGAAGCGACTATGTCTCGTGACTTTTATCTATCAACTTTTGAAATGCTGAAAACTTCACCTTATGTAGATATCAATAAACTGCTCTTGACGGGAAAAAAGGGAGCTTATGTTCTAGATACGGTTGATGAGACCTATTTGAAAGTGAGCCAGCACTATAATGAAAATATCCAAAAAGTAGCGAGTTTGGAAGATATCACAGATGACATTTTCAAATTTACAACCAACTTCACAGAAGAAACGCTAGAAGCTGGGGAAGCTTGGGTCAATGAAAACGTTCCTGGTGTTAAGGCCATGACAACTGGTTTTGAATCCATTGATATTGTTCTGGACTATGTCGATAAGGGTGTGGCTATTGTTGAATTAGCTAAAAAACTTGGTATCACAATGGATCAGGTCATGGCTTTTGGAGACAATCTAAATGACTTGCATATGATGCAGGTTGTGGGACATCCTGTAGCTCCTGAAAATGCACGACCAGAGATTTTAGAATTAGCAGAAACTGTGATTGGTCACCATAAGGACCAGTCGGTTATAGCTTATATGGAGGGCTTATAATGGCAGATATAAAATTGATTGCATTGGACTTGGACGGGACCTTGCTGACTACTGATAAAAGGCTGACGGATCGTACCAAGGCAACCCTGAAAGCTGCGCGTGATCGTGGTATCAAGGTTGTATTGACAACTGGTCGTCCCTTAAAAGCCATGGATTTCTTTCTCCATGAGCTAGGGACTGACGGCCACGAAGATGAGTATACGATTACTTTTAATGGTGGTTTGGTTCAGAAAAATACAGGTGAAATCCTTGATAAGACAGTCTTTTCATATGATGATGTGGCACGCTTGTATGAAGAAACAGAGAAATTATCACTGCCTCTTGATGCTATCTCAGAAGGAACTGTTTATCAAATTCACTCCGACCAAGAAAGTCTTTATGCCAAATTTAATCCAGCTTTGACCTTTGTTCCAGTGGATTTTGAAGACTTATCTAGTCAAATGACTTACAATAAATGCGTGACTGCCTTTGCTCAAGAACCCTTGGATGAAGCCATTCAGAAGATTTCTCCGGAATTGTTTGACCAATATGAAATCTTTAAATCACGGGAAATGTTGCTAGAGTGGTCACCAAAGAATGTTCATAAAGCAACAGGTTTGGCAAAACTGATCAGCCATCTAGGAATCGACCAAAGCCAAGTCATGGCCTGTGGTGACGAGGCAAATGACCTCTCAATGATTGAATGGGCAGGGCTCGGTGTTGCCATGCAAAACGCTGTTCCTGAAGTCAAGGCAGTCGCAAATGTAGTGACACCAATGACCAATGATGAAGAGGCTGTCGTCTGGGCTATCGAAGAATATGTGCTAAAGGAGAACTAAGATATGGGATTATTTGACCGTCTATTCGGAAAAAAAGAAGAACCTAAAATCGAAGAAGTTGTAAAAGAAGCTCTGGAAAATCTTGATCTATCAGAAGATGTTGAGCCTGCCCTTACAGAAGCTGAGGAACTTCCTCAGGGAGAAGCAGAGGTTGAAAGTTCTGAAGAAGCTGTGTTTGAAGAAGAGGAAATCCAAGTCACAGTTGAAGAAAATAAGGATTCAGAGCCAGTTGTAGAAGTTCAACAAGTGGAAGAATTGCCAAACTCAGAAGAAGTCCCAGAGGAAGAGAATACTGAGCTCCTAGAGACTGTAGAAGAAAATAGTTCTGAAGTGCTTGAACCAGAAACGTCTCAAGTAGAAGAAACTGTTCAGGAAAAATATGACCGCAGTCTCAAGAAAACTCGCACAGGCTTCGGAGCTCGCTTGAACGCCTTCTTTGCTAATTTCCGCTCTGTCGATGAAGACTTCTTCGAAGAATTGGAAGAATTGCTCATCATGAGTGACGTTGGTGTACAGGTCGCTTCTAACTTAACAGAGGAGTTACGCTACGAAGCCAAGCTTGAAAATGCCAAGAAACCCGACGCACTACGCCGTGTCATCATTGAGAAATTGGTTGAGCTTTATGAAAAGGATGGCAACTACGATGAAAGAATCCACTTCCAAGATGGATTGACTGTAATGCTCTTCGTCGGTGTGAATGGTGTTGGGAAAACAACTTCTATCGGAAAACTAGCCCACCGCTACAAACAAGCTGGGAAGAAGGTCATGCTGGTTGCGGCAGATACCTTCCGTGCAGGAGCAGTAGCCCAGCTTGCTGAATGGGGCCGTCGTGTTGACGTTCCAGTTGTGACTGGACCTGAAAAAGCTGACCCAGCTAGTGTAGTCTTTGATGGCATGGAACGTGCCGTAGCTGAAGGTATTGATATTCTCATGATTGATACCGCTGGTCGTCTGCAAAACAAGGACAACCTCATGGCTGAGTTGGAGAAGATTGGACGCATCATCAAGCGTGTTGTACCAGAAGCTCCGCATGAAACCTTCTTGGCACTTGATGCATCAACAGGTCAAAACGCTCTTGTACAGGCCAAAGAATTTTCCAAAATTACCCCTTTGACAGGAATTGTCTTGACTAAGATTGATGGAACTGCCCGAGGTGGTGTAGTTCTAGCCATCCGAGAAGAACTCAATATTCCTGTAAAATTGATTGGTTTTGGTGAAAAAATCGATGATATTGGAGAGTTTAACTCAGAAAACTTTATGAAGGGTCTCTTGGAAGGCTTAATTTAATCAGAAGCAAAAATCCTGCAAGCTACAAACTTGCAGGATTTTTTTTATTCTAAACGGCCATCTTGACGATAGGCGATATCTGGTTGCCAAGTCCATTTGGCACCGAATTTTTCAAGTAAGTCAAAGCTTGCTTGAGGTCCCATGCTTCCAGCTTTATAGTCATGAAGTGGAGCACCATTTTTAGCCCAAAGCTCTTCGATACGGTCAATCAACTTCCATGATGCACCAACTTCATCCCAGTGGCTAAAGTTAGTTGAGTTGTTATTTAAGACATCATAAATCAATTTCTCGTATGGTTCTGGAGAGGCACCAGTTGCGGTCGCATCTGTACGGTAATCAAGTGAGTTCGGAGCTAAGTTGAATTCTTCTCCTACTTGCTTCCCATTTAGGCTAAGAGAGAAGCCTTCTGTTGGTTGGATATAGATGGTCAAAATGTTTGGAGCAAGTGGTTCTCCAAAGATAGAATCCATTTGTTTAAAGACGATGTTGACATGAGTTCCTTTTTCAGTCAGACGTTTACCAGTACGGAAGAAGAAAGGAACACCACGGAATCGATCGCTGTCTACAAAGAAGGCACCAGATGCAAAGGTTTCAGTTGTTGATTCTGGATTTACATTTGGCTCGCTACGGTAAGAGATGTATTTCATGCCATCAATCTTACCTGATCGGTATTGACCGCGGATAAAGTGTTCTTTAAGCTCTTCATCAGTTGGATGATAGAGGTTTTTAAAGACCTTAATCTTTTCAGCACGAATCTCGTCTTTTGTGAAGCTTGCTGGCTTATCCATGGCAAGGAGGGAAAGTAGTTGCAAAGTATGGTTTTGTACCATGTCGCGGAGGGCACCAGATTGGTCATAGTAGCCACCACGTTCTTCTACACCCAAGCGCTCTGCAAAGGTAATTTGAACATTGTCAATAAAGTCCTTATTCCAAACATTTTCAAAAATCAGGTTTGCAAAGCGAACTGCAAAGATGCTTTGGATCATTTCCTTACCAAGATAATGGTCGATACGGAAAATTTGTTCTTCGTCAAATGTTGCTAGGAGCTCGTCATTTAACTTGCTTGCAGTTGCGTAATCTGTACCAAATGGCTTCTCAACGATTAAACGTTCAAAACCTTTACCATCCACAATGTTTTCAGACTTGAGGTGTTTGGCAATAGTTCCAAAGAACTGAGGCGCCATAGACAAGAAGAAGAGCTTGTTGTGTTCAGCTTGGTACTTGTCATTTAGTTCAGCCTGCAATTGACGCAAAGCAATGTAGTGTTCTGTATCGTTGACATCATGACTTTGATAGTAGAAGTGACTAGCGAACTCTTGAGCCTGTTCGGTACTATCTGCCAAATCAAGGATCGATTCGACTACAACAGATTCAAAATATTCCTTGCTCCAAGGACGACGAGCAGTTCCAATGACTGCAAAGTGTTCGGAAAGATTGCCGGATTTATATAGTCTAAAAAGGGAAGGGTAGAGCTTGCGTTTAGCCAGGTCTCCACTCGCACCGAAAATTGTAACAATAACCTTAGATGACATCTAGCTACCTAATTTCTATTTTTATTCCTAGTCTTGCTAGGTATGAGGAAATCTCATTTCATAAATTTAATTCTAACATAATTTTCCGAAAAATCAAAAAATCCAATACGAGATAGAAAAAAACTGCAAGGAAATCCTTACAGTTTGAGTTTAGACGTTTAAGACCTTGTCCAAGAACTCTTTCAGACGTGGGTGCTGTGGGTTATCAAAGATTTGATCAGGTGTTCCGTCTTCAAGGAATTCACCATCTGCAGTAAAGATAACGCGGTTGGCAACCTGACGGGCAAATCCCATCTCATGGGTTACGATAATCATGGTCATACCTTGCTCAGCCAATTCTTTCATAACGTTTAGTACGTCTCCAACCATCTCAGGGTCAAGGGCAGAAGTTGGTTCATCAAAGAGCATGATGTCTGGATTCATTGCTAGTCCACGAGCGATAGCCACACGTTGTTTTTGACCACCTGATAGGCTATCTGGATTAGCATTAGCTTTATCTGCTAGCCCAACCTTCTCAAGCAACTCCATTCCCAATTTCTCAGCTTCTTCCCTAGTCATCAACTTGTGCTCGATAGGAGCAAAAGTAATGTTGTCCAATACAGACATATGAGGGAAGAGGTTAAAGTGTTGGAACACCATTCCGATATTTTCACGAACGTGGTCAACGTTGGTTGTTTTTTCAGTTAAGTCATAGCCGTTCACAGTGATGTGACCGCTCGTAACTTCTTCTAGAAGATTAAGGCTACGGAGGAAGGTCGACTTACCAGATCCTGAAGGACCGATGATACAAACAACATCTCCTTCATAGAATTTAGTTGTGATTCCTTTTAGAACCTCATTTTTTCCATAGTGCTTGTGTAAATCATTTACATCAATTTTTAATTTTGCCATTAACGAATCCTCTTTTCTAAGCGTTTCGCTAGTCTAGTCAAAAGTGTGATAATTACAAGATAGAAGATAGCAAGGATTGCATACATCTTGAAACTTTGGTAGTTACGGGCAATGATAATCTTACCAGTTTGGAAGAGTTCAACCAAACCGATAGCAGATACGATGGTTGTATCTTTAAGAGCGATAACGAATTGGTTAACAAAGTTTGGCAACATTAATTTAGTTGCTTGTGGCAAGATAATCTTACGCATGGTTTTTCCATAAGAGATACCCAAGCTTCGGCTGGCTTCCATTTGCCCAACTGGAACGGCCTGAATACCACCACGAACGATTTCAGCGATATAAGCGGCTGCATTGAGAGATAGGGCAATAGTACCAGCTACAAAGTCGTTAATTGGACTTTGTTGGCCTGTGATCGATTCGATGAAATTTGGAATTCCCCAGAAAATGAAGGCTGCAAGAATCATCAATGGAATACCACGGATAACGTCAACGAAAATCTCAGAGATCACACGAAGAGATTTGTAGGGGCTAACGCTAAACATACCGAAGATAATCCCGATAACAATAGCAATAGCAAATGAGATAAGAGCTAGAGCAAGAGTGATACCAAGCCCGCTAAGGAGTTGTTTGTAGTTGTTTTGAAGCAAGCCCCAGATAGTTGTCTCATCAACAGTGCTTGTTGAAGCAGTTGATGATTCGCTAGCTAGATATTTATCAAGAATCTTTTGGAATTCTCCGTTTGCTTTAAGGTTTGCAAGTCCGTTATTGAACATTTCAATCAATTCAGGATTTGTGCCTTTTTTAACGGCAAAGGCTGTTTCACCGATTGGAGTTCCAGCGATTGGAGTTTTCAATTTTTGACCTTGGCTGATAGAATATTTGAGAACAGGCTCATCATCCATAACGGCATCGATGGCACCAGTATTCAAACTGTCATACATTGAAGAACCATCAGCGAAGGTTTTGATTTTGTAGCCGTATTTGCTTTGATTTTCTGTTAGGAAGGTTTGAGAAGCAGTTCCGTTTTTAACACCGACTGTCTTTCCTTTTAAATCTTCATAAGAAGCAATGTTGCTTGATTCTTTGACACCAAGGATAGTATTGGCTGTGTAGTATGATTCTGAGAAGTCAAAAGTTGCCTTACGAGCATCAGTGACAGACATACCAGCAATGATACCATCAGCTTGTCCAGCTTGAACAGCACTGATAGCGGCATCGAAACCAGGGTTGATGATTTCAATTTCAAAACCTTGGTCTTTAGCGATTGCCTTAATCAATTCCATATCAATACCAGTAAATTGGTTGCTTGAGTTTTGGAACACAAAAGGTGCAAAAGAAGAATCGCTGGCAATGATGTATTTAGCTTTAACAGGAATAGCTTTTAAGCCTGCTAGAGTAGTTGTAGTTGGAACTGCTGAAGATGATGAAGCAGTCCATTTCTTGATGATTTTATCAAGACTACCATCTTTTTTCATTTCAGCCAAGGCTTGGTTAAATTCAGTAACTAGGTGCTCGTATTTGCTTCCTTTTTTAACACCGAAAGCAAAACTTCCTACAGCTTCACCGTCCATTTCAATATGGAGGTCTTGACCTTGGTTAATGGCATATTCGATAACAGGTTTGTCATCCATCATGGCATCGATGGCACCAGCACTCAAGCTGTTGTTCATCAAATCACTAGTGTCAAATGTTTTAATAGTAAAGCCGTATTTATCTTTGATTGTTTCAAGAAAACGTTGAGCGGCTGTTCCGTTTTTAACACCAACAGTTTTGC
The DNA here is from genome assembly GCF_049738055.1 of Streptococcus sp. CL6.22. Taxonomy (GTDB): domain Bacteria; phylum Bacillota; class Bacilli; order Lactobacillales; family Streptococcaceae; genus Streptococcus; species Streptococcus mitis_DJ. The sequence continues at coordinate 115,221 of NZ_JBKOTV010000001.1, forward strand.
CAGTTAATTGGTCATATTTACTAATCTTGTGTGCCTTTGTAGTTGCGATGACAACTTTTGTATCATAGTAAGTATCAGACATGGTGAAGACTTTTTCACGTTCTTTCGTCTTTGTCATCCCTGCCATAATAGCGTCAGCTTGACCAGCTTGAACCGCATTGACCGCTGCGTCAAATCCAGGATAGGACATCTGAATATTCCATCCTTTAATCTCTGCGACTTTATTAATAATGTCAACATCAATTCCTTTATAAGTTTGATCTGAATCTTTAAACTCAAAAGGTGCATAGGCGGTATCAGAAACAATCTTAATCGTCTCTGCTTTCGCAATACCTAATGAGAAAATTGGGAATAAAATTAGCAAAAATGCTAGAAATTTTTTCTTCATTTTTAGTCTCCTTTTCCGAATATTTTCCCATTATATCAGAAAAAGTAAAAAAAGGCAAATTTTTATATTTCTGTGTCAGAAAATATAACATTGTCTTTTCCTTTTCTTTCTTTCTTGAATTGCTACTATAAAGTGCTATAATAATAGTATATATAGAAGAAAAGAGGACAGGGATATGAAGAACAAAAGAATATTTAAAGACTTCCAAGCTTCAAAAATGTGTTTAAACATTTACACAAGCCCCTTGTTAGCCTTTGCTTTTGTCTTCATAGGAGAGTTTGTGGCTTATACTCTGTATGGTATTAGTTTGTTAGCTCTCATCGGACTTGCTAGAAATTTTGGAGAGGCTGGTCAAAATCTTGCAAGCTACTTGCAGACCTTGCATCAGAGCTTGACGGATAAAACAGGTGATTTTCGTTTAATTTTAGAATTGCTGGCCTTTGGTTTTATTCTCAACACTGTGTTCAGATGGACTAGAAAAGTTGAGAAAAGACCTATTCGAACCTTGGGATTTTATAGAGAGAATTTCCTCAGCAATCTCCTTAAAGGATTTGGTCTAGGTTTGGCACTTTTTCTTCTTACTTTGTTAGGTTTAGTAGCCTTGGGGCAATATCGTTTTGAGTCTATTCATTTGAATCCTTATTCGCTTATCTTTGTCATTTTTACCATTCCATTTTGGATTTTACAGGGGACAGCAGAAGAAGTGGTGTCCCGTGCCTGGCTCCTTCCTCAATTGGCCTCAAGAACCAATCTAAAACTTGCTGTTCTTATATCTAGCCTATTCTTTACCCTGCTTCATGCGGGAAATTCTGGTCTCACCCCTCTATCTCTAGTGAATCTCTTTTTATTCGGAGTTGCCATGTCACTTTACCTCCTCAAAACTGATACAGTTTGGGGTATTGCAGGTATTCATGGGGCCTGGAATTTTGCTCAGGGTAATCTCTTTGGGATTTTAGTTAGTGGTCAACCATCAGGAACGTCATTGATGACCTTTTTACCACAAGGCAATCAAGATTGGTTATCAGGTGGTTCTTTTGGCATAGAAGGTTCTATCATGACAAGTCTGGTTTTACTACTGCTGATTGTCTATCTCGCTTATCAATTAAAGAAAGAAAATGAAAGGATGTGACTTCGGTCCGTCCTTTTCTTCGTGAAAATGCTACAAGTATGCTAAAATAGGAATAGCATATCGAGAGAGGATTCTTATGATCAATCGTATTACAGATAATCAATTTAAACTAGTATCAAAATATCAACCGTCAGGAGATCAACCACAAGCTATCGAGCAGTTGGTTGATAATATCGAGGGTGGAGAAAAAGCTCAGATTCTGATGGGGGCGACCGGAACAGGGAAGACCTATACCATGAGTCAGGTCATTTCCAAAGTCAATAAACCAACTCTGGTTATTGCCCACAATAAAACTCTAGCAGGACAGCTCTATGGAGAGTTTAAGGAATTTTTCCCTGAAAATGCAGTTGAGTACTTCGTATCTTACTATGATTATTACCAACCTGAGGCCTATGTCCCTTCTAGCGATACCTATATTGAAAAGGATAGCTCTGTCAATGACGAGATTGACAAACTCCGCCACTCTGCTACTTCAGCCCTTTTGGAGCGTAATGATGTTATTGTCGTTGCCTCAGTCTCTTGTATCTATGGTTTGGGTTCGCCCAAGGAATACGCTGATAGTGTCGTTAGTCTCCGTCCAGGTCTTGAAATTTCTCGTGATAAACTCTTGAATGACTTGGTCGATATTCAGTTTGAACGTAATGATATTGATTTCCAACGCGGAAGATTTCGCGTTCGTGGGGATGTGGTAGAGATTTTCCCAGCTTCCCGTGATGAACACGCCTTTCGAGTAGAATTTTTTGGAGACGAAATTGACCGTATTCGTGAGGTTGAGGCCCTGACTGGTCAGGTATTGGGAGAAGTGGATCATTTGGCGATTTTCCCTGCGACTCACTTTGTGACCAATGACGACCATATGGAAGTTGCCATTGCCAAGATTCAAGCAGAATTAGAAGAGCAACTAGCTGTCTTTGAAAAGGAAGGTAAATTGCTTGAAGCCCAACGTTTGAAACAGCGGACAGAGTATGATATCGAAATGCTGCGCGAGATGGGCTATACAAATGGGGTTGAAAACTATTCACGCCACATGGATGGTCGTAGTGAAGGAGAGCCTCCTTATACGCTCTTAGATTTCTTCCCAGATGATTTCTTGATCATGATTGATGAGAGCCACATGACCATGGGACAAATCAAAGGCATGTACAATGGAGACCGTTCTCGTAAGGAAATGTTAGTAAATTACGGTTTCCGTTTACCGTCTGCTCTGGACAATCGTCCTCTCCGTCGGGAGGAGTTTGAGAGTCACGTTCATCAGATTGTTTACGTTTCAGCAACACCTGGTGACTATGAAAATGAACAGACCGAGACAGTGATTGAGCAAATCATTCGACCAACAGGTCTTTTGGATCCTGAGGTAGAAGTTCGTCCGACTATGGGACAGATTGATGACCTCTTAGGTGAAATTAATGCCCGTGTTGAAAAGAACGAACGAACCTTTATCACAACCTTAACCAAGAAGATGGCAGAGGACTTAACCGACTACTTCAAAGAAATGGGTATCAAGGTTAAGTACATGCACTCGGATATCAAGACTTTAGAGCGGACAGAGATTATCCGAGATCTGCGTTTGGGTGTCTTTGATGTCTTGGTTGGAATCAACCTCCTCCGTGAAGGGATTGATGTTCCAGAAGTTAGCTTAGTTGCGATACTTGATGCTGACAAGGAAGGTTTCCTTCGTAACGAACGTGGCCTTATCCAGACTATTGGACGTGCTGCTCGTAACAGCGAAGGGCATGTTATCATGTATGCGGACACCGTTACTCAGTCTATGCAACGTGCTATTGATGAAACGGCCCGTCGTCGCAAAATTCAGATGGCTTATAATGAAGAACATGGTATCGTTCCACAAACCATTAAGAAAGAAATTCGTGATTTGATTGCTGTAACCAAGGCAGTTGCCAAGGAAGAGGACAAGGAAGTCGATATCAATAGCCTCAACAAACAAGAGCGGAAAGAACTCGTCAAGAAACTAGAAAAACAAATGCAAGAAGCCGTTGAAGTGCTTGACTTTGAACTAGCAGCACAGATTCGTGATATGATGTTGGAAGTCAAGGCGTTGGGGTAGGTTTTGGAAGGAGACAAAATGGAAAAGTTAAATTATTTTACAGGTAAATTTAGTAAATCTGAATTAGAAGATCATTTTGATTCCTTGAATGAAGAAAAACTGAAATCCGAACTTGAAAATTTTATAAATCAATATTTAAAATTATCTGAAGAAGAACAATTGAAATGTGTTGAACTTGTTCTTTATATTTTTAGTGATTTTGAAGAGAAGATTGATAAAATTATCCAAAAAAAGATTTTAGAGTCCATAAATAAAATACTATCAAATAATTCACAAGTATATAGTTGGAGTGTATGCTTTAGGTATTTAGATTCTCTTTATTATTATTTATTTGAACCAAAAGAATATGAAGAATATTCTATATTGTTTGAAAATGAGAGTTATTTCTTTAAAATTATTGATTTAGTATTAAAAGATAATCTAGAGAATAGTAAAATGATTTATTCGGATTTGCTTTCAGTTTTTGTTCCACTATTTAGACAGAAAAGTTTACCAGAAGAAAGAAGGAACTATTTTAAAAGTGAATTAGAACCGTTCATCAACTTTATATTTGAAAATATTGATTTTGAAAATATTGATTTTGAAAATATTGATTTTAATTATACTAGATATTGGTATTTTAGATTAGATGAGCTTGTTTCAATTTTTCAATTTGAGCACTTAAAGATAATAAATAAATATTTTATTGATAATCCACAAGCTGAAGATATTGATGACTATCTAGATTTTGTGTCAAGACACTTTGATGTTGTAATTAATGATTCGATTGATGTTGTTCGAAAGATAGCAGAAGAAAATAATTCTGATATAATTCGAGATCAAGCAATTAAGTTAATTGAGAAGTATGATAATGCTTACTCGAATGAGAAAAGTTATTCAGAATCAATCTCCTCGTTAGATGCTAAGCAACTTTTAAAACAAGCAGATAATGTTATCTCCTATATACGTTCTAAATTAACTGTTGACGCTGAAGAGTTGAAAAAAATAGGTTCTTTTGGACATTATACTAAGATTGATACTTTAACAAATTTTCTTATAAAAGCAGACTGGAAAAATGAAAACAATTCTGAAACTCAACCTCCATTTTTACGACTGACTAATCTAAAACAGTTAAATGACCCGATGGAAGGAAGAGTAATATATGATTATTTGGGTATAGATAATACGTTTTTCAAACAATATCAAACTTCCAATGTTTTTATATCTTCTCTAACCACGGTATCTGATAGTTTACCTATGTGGAAGGAATATGCTGATTCATCTCAGGGAGCATTTCTTGAATATGATCTGTCTTATCTTGAAGATATAGTTGCTCATAAATCGATAGAGTTTGTTAAAGTTCATTATTTAGATTTAATGTCCGAGAATAAAGAAGAAACAGATGTTGGTAAATCTCTTGATAATTTAAAACAGCTATTTGAAAAATTGCAAGAGCTGGAAGCTGAAAAAGAATTGATAAGTTTTGCTGAGAAATTGAAGAAGATTTCTTACCTTTTCAAAGTTAAAGACTATGAGTATGAAATAGAGTATCGCATTTTAATTAATTTAGATGATACAGCTATACAAAATATTATTAAAAGAGATGCTAATGATTCATCAAATGAGAAGTACTTTAAGAAAGAAGAAATTGGGTTAGAAGTTTTTGATAAAGTTAACTATAAAGATTTTAGAAAGTATATTGTATTAAGTTCGAAAGACAATGGCAGATATGATTTATTTGTATACATCAATTTACTTCCTTTGAAATACTCAAAAGTTATTCTAGGACCAAAGGTTACGGATGCAGATTATATTGCTCCTTATCTCAAACTTGCTAATCCTGATATAGAGATAGAAAGTTCGAAAATTCCTTATCGTTGAGTTGATGATAACTTAAAGCAGAAGGTGTTTTAGAGAATTTAGTGAGATTAAAATGAATTGCTCAATCCCTTTATCATGAAGTCCGAAGTAAAATATAACGAAGATATGTTTTAATAACTTAGAAAGCGAGTAAATTTATGTCCCGTTCCCAATTAACGATTTTAACAAACATTTGTCTGATTGAAGATCTTGAAACCCAGCGCGTGGTTATGCAGTATCGCTCTCCTGAAACTAATCGCTGGTCTGGTTATGCCTTTCCTGGAGGTCATGTTGAAAATGGTGAGGCTTTTGCGGAGTCTGTCATTCGTGAAATCTATGAAGAAACAGGGTTGACTATCCAAAATCCTCAACTTGTCGGCATTAAAAATTGGCCTCTGGATACAGGTGGGCGCTATATTGTCATTTGTTACAAGGCGACTGAGTTCTCTGGTAGCCTTCGCTCTTCAGATGAAGGAGAAGTTTCTTGGGTGAAAAAAGACCAGATTCCAAACTTGGATCTGGCCTATGATATGTTACCCTTGATGGAGATGATGGAAGCTCCTGACAAATCTGAATTTTTCTACCGCCACCGTACAGATGATGGCTGGGAGAAAGAAACTTTTTAGTTCTATGATTAGTCGATAGGTGTTATCTTTTAAAGTAAGGTACTGAAATATAGGCTAAGTATGGTGGTGTAAGTCAACTGAATATCTCTAAATTTCTTATTATTCTTTTCGATCTATATTTTGAACAATCTCCACCTTCAATGTTGAAATCGGAGAGTGTTTTGTTTTATGGTATAATCTTAAAATATGAAAGGAAGTATCAGAAAATGGATGATAAAGTAATTGAACAATATAAAAGTCATGATAATCTTGATATTCGAGTAGAATTGCATAAGAACTATTCAAAAAATAAATTAGGATTTAACAATTGGATATTTTCCAACTACCAAATCACTAATGAAGTAAAGGTTCTAGAATTGGGATGTGGTACAGGAGAACTGTGGAAAAGTAATAGTGATTCTATAGATAAAATGAAGCAGTTGGTTATTACAGATTTTTCTAAAGATATGGTGAGAACAACGAGGTCAGTGATTGGAAATAGAGACAATGTTAACTATGAAATAATGGATATTCAAAAGATTTCTTTTGAGGATGAAACGTTTGATATTGTTATTGCTAATATGCTTCTACATCATGTCAATGATATTCCTAAAGCTCTTTCTGAGGTGAATAGAGTCTTAAAAACAGGAGGAATTTTTTACTGTGCTACATTTGGTGAAAATGGAGTTGTAGATTATTTGTCAAGTTTATTTAAAGATGATGTTAATCAAGATTTGGAAAATAAAACGTTTACTTTACAAAATGGCAAAAGGTACCTGAGTAGGTATTTTAACTCTGTCGATACATTACTCTATGATGATGAGTTACAGGTAACTAGCATAGATGATCTAGTTAAATACATCCAATCCTTTAAAGGAATTTCAGAAATAGGTTCGCTAGAAGAAAAAGTCATTCGTAAAAGATTAGAAGTACATTTTTATAAAGGTGAGTTAATTATTCCTAAAGAATATGGTATGTTTATTGCTCGAAAGTAAAATTAAGGAGAAGCTTTTCAATATACAATCAAGCGGATAGTCTTTAGAGCATACTCCAGCTGGTTCTATATAAAAGTCTCAACTTTTTGGATTTGAAGAAGTTTCTTGGGTGCAAAAAGACCAGCTTCCAAACTTAGATCTGGCGTATGATATGTTACCTTTGATGGAAATGATGGAAGCTCCTGACAAATCAGAGTTTTTCTATCACCACCGTACAGAAGATGGCTGGGAGAAGGAAATCTTTTAGTCTTTTACTAAATAACCAAGTTGGTCCAAGGCCTCTTCGATATAGTGGAGGTCTTGTTGTGTTTCCTGCCTAATAGTAATAGAAGATTAGGGGAAAAAGTAAATACTCTAAAATAAATTTAAAATATTTCTAAAAAAGTATTGACAAAAACAAAGAAAACGCTTACTATATAAATAAGGGAACGGTTCCATAATATAAAAAGGAGGAGTGATGACTACAATAAAACAGGTTGCTGAAGAAGCTGGAGTATCAAAATCAACAGTTTCAAGATATATTTCGAAAAAAGGCTATGTCGGAGATGATGCTAGGGAAAAGATAAAAAATGCTATCAAGAAATTAAATTACACGCCGAATGTATTAGCACAATCTTTGAAAACTAAAAAAAATCAAATGGTAGGACTCTTATTGCCAGATATTTCTAATCCCTTCTTCCCAAGATTGGTTCGAGGGGCTGAATCATATTTGAAAGATAAAGGTTATAGGATTATGGTTGGTACTATTTCAGATCATGATTCGTTAGAAGAATATATAAACCTTTTGTTAAAAACAAATGCAGCTGGCATTATAACGACACTTGACTTTACAAAGGAATTTCCAAATCTGACGTTACCTGTTGTTGTGGTTGACCGGATTAGTAAAGATACAGGTTACGGTGTCTTTTCTGATAATCAGTTGGGTGGACGTTTGGCTGCTAAAGCAATTTGGAAAGCTGGCGCTAAGCAAGTTATGATTATTAAAGTTTTAGATGATAAAGCTGAGAACATTGCGGAACGATTTGAAGCAAGTTTAAACTATTTGAGGGATAAATCTTTAGAGATTCGTATTGAAGAAAGTGAAACGTTTGAGTTTGAAAAAATTCAAAAAGAAGCTAAAGAGAATCTAAAAAGAAATCCAAATATTGATAGTATTATAGCACCTTCTGATATTCATGCGATAGCTTATATTCATGAAATTTTAGCAATTGGTAAAAAAATTCCAGATGATATTCAAATTATTGGTTACGATGATATTGTACTTAGTCAATTTATTTACCCTTCTTTATCAACTATTCACCAATCATCATATAAAATGGGAGAACAGGCTGCAAAGCTAATCTATAATATGGCAAATAAGTTCTCTATAGATGAAGTTAAAATTAAACTACCTGTTAGATACGTAGAAAGAAATACATTAAGGAGAAAGTAATGAGTAAAATTGTTGTTGTTGGAAGTATTTCAATGGACTTAGTTATGAGAACAAAAAGAATTCCAGAAGGAGGTGAAACGATTTTTGGGGATTCATTTAATATAGTTCCAGGGGGAAAAGGTGCAAATCAGGCTGTAGCTATTGGTAGATTATCCAGTGTAGAAGATAATATTTACATATTTGGGAACGTTGGGGAAGATATTTTTTCAGCAGATTTACTAGGTAATCTGCAAAATAATAATATTTCTATAGAACATGTGGGAACGGTACCACAATCTACAGGAGTTGCACAAATTACTTTATATGGAGGTGATAATAGGATTATTTATTATCCCGGAGCGAATAATTTAGTTAAAACAAATGATTGGAAAAATGAGTGGGAATTGATTAGTGATGCAAGTATTGTTGTATTACAAAATGAAATACCACATGAAGCCAACTTATCTATAGCTAAATTTTGTCAAGAAAATAAAGTTAAGGTACTTTACAATCCTGCACCAGCTAGAGAAACAGACATAGAGATGATTCCTTTTTGTGATTTTATTACTCCTAATGAGCATGAATGTTCAGAGCTTTTTCCAGATAAGAAATTAGAAGAAATTATTAAAATTTATCCTAATAAAATGATTGTGACATTAGGAGTTGAAGGTTCTATTTATTATGATGGGACAGCAGTTCAGAAGATTCCTGCTATAAAAGCAGAAGTAGTTGATACTACAGGAGCAGGAGATACGTTTAATGGTGCTTTTGCTTATGCTATCTCAAAAGGAAAAGAGATGAATGTTGCATTGTCCTTTGCAACGATTGCTTCACATCTTTCTGTTCAAAGATTTGGAGCGCAAGGAGGCATGCCGAGTTTGAAAGAAGTAAAGGAGCATTCAGGATATGAAGAAATATGGGATTTTAAATAGTAATATAGCAAAACTAGCTGATGATTTAGGTCATATGGATTTGGTTTGTATCGGAGATTTAGGATTGCCAGTTCCAAAAGGTGTTGATAAAATTGATTTAGCATTAAGAAAAGGTAGCCCAAGTTTTTTAGAAGTTTTAAAAGAATATTCAGATCATGTACTTATTGAAAAAATTTTCTTAGCAGAAGAAATTAAAGAAAAAAACAAAGAACAGTGGCAAGCAGTTCTAGAACTTTTAGGATCGAATATAATTATTGAATATATTAGTCATGAAGAATTGAAAGCTATGAATACTAAAGTTAAGGCAGTTATTCGCACTGGGGAAGATACACCATATTCGAATATAATCTTGCAATCAGGAGTTATTATTTAGAAGGGAGTTGCCTATGAAAATTGAAATGAAGAACATTTCAAAATCTTTTGGGAATAATCGTGTTTTAGAAAGTATTGATTTGGTTCTTAATTCAGGAGAAGTTCATGCTTTAATGGGAGAGAATGGTGCAGGCAAATCAACCTTAATGAATATTTTAACTGGACTTTTTCCAGCTACTTCAGGAACTATTTTTATTGATGGTAAAGAAAAAACATTTTCTAATCCTCAAGAGGCAGAACGGTTTGGACTGAGTTTTATTCATCAAGAAATGAATACTTGGCCAGATATGACTGTACTTGATAATCTTTTTTTAGGAAGAGAAATTAAAAATACGATTGGGTTTCTAGATAAAGCTAGTATGGAAAGGAAAGCTAAAGAAGCATTTAAACGTCTTAATATATCTATTCCTCTCGATGCAATCATTGGTCAATTATCAGTCGGACAACAACAAATGATAGAAATAGCAAAATGTTTATTATCAGAAGTTTCCTTGTTAATTATGGATGAACCTACAGCAGCTTTAACTGATCGTGAAACTGAAACACTTTTTAAAGTGATAGAAGGATTAAAATCTGATGGTGTAGGTATTGTGTATATTTCACATCGGATGGAAGAAATCTTTAAGATCACAGATCTTATAACTGTTATGAGGGATGGGTTTGTAATTGATACCAAGAAAACGAAGTTAACTAATGCGGATGAATTAGTTCAGAAGATGGTAGGTCGTGAATTAGAAGATTATTATCCAGAAAAAAAGGCTGAGATTGGGAATATTGTTTTTCAAGCTAAGAATCTTTCTGGTGATGCTTTTACGGATATTTCTTTCTATGTACGTCAAGGGGAAATTCTTGGTTTTTCTGGTTTGATGGGTGCTGGTCGTACTGAAATAATGCGAGCAATTTTTGGAATTGATTCTTTAAAATCTGGTCAAATTATAATAAATGAAGATGAACTGATAATTAAAAATCCTTTTGAAGCAATTAAGCATGGAATTGGTTTCTTAACAGAAGATCGTAAAGATGAGGGATTGATTTTAGATTTTTCTATTAAAGATAATATGACTTTACCTAGTACTCGTGATTTTGTTAAAAATGGCATTTTTGATAATAAAACAAGTGATATATTTGTACAACGTTTAATTGATAGGCTACGAATTAAATCAGGTTATCCAGATAAGGAAGTTGGGACACTTTCTGGTGGTAATCAACAGAAAGTAGTTTTAGCAAAATGGATAGGTATTGCTCCAAAAGTACTGATTCTAGATGAGCCAACTCGTGGGGTAGATGTTGGTGCTAAGCGTGAAATTTACCAATTAATGAATGAATTGGCTGAACGAGGTGTGCCGATTATTATGGTATCTTCAGATTTACCAGAAGTGATCGGAGTCAGTGATCGCATTATGGTCATGCATGAAGGAAGAATTAGTGGAGAATTAACACGTCAAGAAGCTACACAAGAAAAAGTTATGCAACTAGCTACAGGAGGACAATAGTGTGAAAAATACTATGAAGTATATGTCAGAATTGACAACAGTAATAGCATTGATAATTTTAATGGCTGTCATCACTATTATCAATTCAAATTTTTTAACAGCAAATAATCTGTTAAATTTACTATTGCAAGTAACATCAAATGCACTGATCGCTTTTGGAATGACCTTTGTTATTCTAACAGGTGGAATTGATTTATCAGTTGGATCAATTTTAGCCTTATCCAGTGCGCTCACAGCTGGCCTATTAGGATCTGGAATGCCTGTTACATTAGCAATTCTCATCTCTTTAATTTTGGGTTGCATTCTGGGGATGATGAATGGTTTATTGATTTCCTACGGGAAATTAGCTCCATTTATCGTTACTTTAGCAACTATGACTATTTTTAGAGGCGCAACACTTGTTTATACAAATGGGAATCCTATTACAAAAGGATTAAGTGATACATTCTTATTTCAATTTTTGGGGCAAGGTTACATAGTCGGAATTCCATTTCCTGTAATTATTATGTTTATTGTATTTATTGTTTTATATGTTTTACTTCATAAAACAGCATTTGGTAAATCTGTGTATGCTATAGGGGGGAATGAAAAAGCAGCATATATATCAGGTGTGAAACTAAATAAAGTGAAAATTATCATTTATTCAATTTCAGGTATTATGGCTTCAATTTCTGGATTGATTATAACATCACGCTTAAGTTCTGCTCAACCAACAGCAGGTGCTAGTTATGAAATGGATGCTATTGCAGCTGTTGTTCTTGGGGGAACCTCATTATCAGGAGGTAAAGGTCGCATACTGGGGACCTTAATAGGTGCTTTAATTATTGGGGTTTTGAATAATGGACTTAATATTATCGGTGTTTCAGCATTTTGGCAACAAGTAGTAAAAGGAGTTGTAATCTTAATTGCTGTTCTGATTGATCGTTTTAAAGTTGTAAAACAGTAGAATAATTTTCAATTTTTTTGGAAATAGTAACAATTTATTAGATGACGTACAATAATCGGGATTGAAACTATCCCTATAGATATATATTACGAGGAGTAATAACATGAAAATTATTAAAAAAATTAGCATTTTTGCTTTGTTTGTAACATTTATTTTTGCTTTAGTAGCTTGTGGAAAAACTGGTTTAGGAAATTCATCAAATGATAATAAATCTACGATTCAAAAGTCGGCAAAAGAATTAAAATTAGGAGTTTCTATTTCGACTACTAACAATCCCTATTTTGTAGCTATGAAAGATGGTCTTGAAAAAGCCGCAAGAGAAAAAGAAGTAACTTTGAAGATAGCAGATGCACAAGATGATGCTGCTAGACAAGCAGATGATATTCAAAATTTTATTAGTCAAAATGTTGATGCTTTACTAATTAATCCAGTTGATTCTGATGCAATTGTTACATCTATTAAAGCTGCTAATAATGCAAATATTCCGGTAATCTTAATTGACCGCGGTAGTAATGGAGGTGAAGTCTTGACAACTGTTGCTTCTGATAACGTAGAAGCAGGTAAAATGGCTGCAGAATTTATTACCAAGCAATTGGGAGAAAAAGCAAAAACTTTTGAATTATCAGGAGTCCCTGGCGCTTCTGCAACTGTAGATAGAGGTAAAGGATTTGAACAAATTTCAAAGACAAATTTAGATGTTCTTTCTAGTCAATCCGCTAATTTTGACCGCGCAAAAGCTTTGAATACAGCGCAAAATATGATTCAAGGAAACAAAGAAGTACAAGCAATCTTTGCACAGAATGATGAGATGGCGTTAGGAGCTGCACAAGCAGTAAAAGCAGCTGGTCTTAGCAATGTATTAATTGTTGGTATTGATGGTCAACCAGATGCACATGATGCTATTGCAAAAGGTGATATTACTGCCACTATTGCTCAGCAACCAGCTAAGATGGGTGAAATTGCTATTCAATCAGCAATAGATCATTATCAAGGGAAAAAACTGGAAAAAGAAACAGTTTCTCCAATTTATCTTGTGACTAAGGATAATGTTGATCAACATAACTGGTGATATATTTTTAGTAAGTAGGTAGTTGTTAATTTTCATTCAATGTAGTTTTTAAATATTATTGTTAGTATTTGAGCTTTTGGGTGCAAAAAGACCAGATTCCAAACTTGGATCTGGCATATGATATGTTACCTTTGATGAAAATGATGGAAGCTCCTGACAAATCTGAATTTTTCTACCCTCGCCGTACAGAAGACGATTGGGAAAAGAAAATTTTCTAATCCTTTACTAAATAACCTAGCTGATCCAAGGCCTCCTCAATATAGTGGAGGTCTTGTTGTGTTTCAGCTTCGACTAGGTGGTAATGGATGCCATCTGTCAATTCAGACAGAGGTCTAAAGTCAGAATGCTCGACTTGTTCTAGAAAATGTTGTACATCTCTGCGACAAGACAGTTTCAGCAAGGTTTCAATTTCTCCATAAACGGGATGGTCAATCAAGGTATTTTGAACACGTCCACCATTATCAACGATAGCAAAGAGTTCTTGACCGATTTCTTCAACTTCATGTTTCACTTTGAAAAGTTTGTGAACATAAGGATTGGTTTCAATTTGCTTATAGATGTAGCCACGATTGGTGGATAGGATAGGAGCGCCATCGGCTCTTAAAATTGCAATGTCCTGTACAATGACCTGACGTGTGACATGAAAATGTTCCGCCAAACTTTGGCCATTAAGGGCTTTAGGAGCTTCTTTCAAGAGTTGGAGCAGAGCATGTTTGCGATCTTTTGTCATAGCTTTTCCTTTTTAACGGCGTTTTCGAAGCACTTTATAGACAGCTAGTGCTAATGTATAGTCTACCATACTATGGATAATTGTGCCAAATCCAACTAGTACAAATAGAACATAAAACATATTTTCTACATTGGTACCGGAAGTTGCATAAAAAACGACACAAGCTAATACTTCAGCAAGGGCATGGACAAGAGCTAACACAAAGTTGAAAATCCAGGAAGCTTTTGGTTTATCTAGGGTATCGGGGAATTTTTGTAGGTAAAGAGCCCCCAAAGTCCCAAAAAAGATATGGGAAAAAGCTCGAAAAACGATAACCATGGGATAGCCAGCCATCAAAAATCCGAAGCTAGAAGCTAGGATGACAAAAACAGCCATCAAGGGCGATAAGAACATGGCGATAAAAATAGCAATGTGGCTTCCTAAAGTATAGGAAGCAGGTGGAATGACAATCTTGAAAGGCATAACAATTGGAATCAAAATTGCAATAGCCGTTAAGAGGGCAGTCATTGTCATAAATTGTGTCTTTTTCCGTGTGTTCATAAGAATCTCCTTTTAACTGTATATACACTAGTATAGTATAATAAACAAGAGAATAAATCAAGGATTTACTTAAGTTTATAGGCCATTTTAAATTAAATATTGGTAAAGATTTCACTAAAAAGAAACTGTATAGAGCAAAATCTCCACCTTCAAGCTTGAAAGCGGAGATTGTTTTTATTTCTTCAAGGTTTGTAGTCTTGGAACAATGGCTAGGGTTAGAACTGCGGAAATAACTAATTCAGCAATCGAATTCGTTGAGATAACAGTTGCTAGGAGTTTTTGGATATTACCATCAAAGACATTTCCAAAAAGGTAGAAAATTCCACCAAGTACAAAGACTGTGTTGGTAAGTGAACCCAGGGCACCAGCTAGAATCAGGCCAGTCTTGTTTTTCATTAGTTTATAGACTAGATACGGAGTTAAACCAATCAAAATACGTGGGACAATGGCAATGATAGCTGAGTAGATGTTTCCGTTTGGTACAAATGGGGAGAAGAGGTAGCTTGTTGGTAAAATTGTAATCGTGTTAACGGTCAAACTAAGTAGCCCCATCAAAAATCCAAGTGTGACCCCAACTCGTGGACCGTAGATAATGCTGGCAATAATGACAGGAATATGAACAATGGTCGGTTTGATTGGAAATGGAAAAAGGTTAAAGATAAGTGAGCTCAGAAAGTGTATCACGAGCATGGTTGCAAAAAAGATAGCAATGGGTGCAATATTAGAGCGTTTTTTCATCGAGAGTTTCCTTTATTCTTTCTAAAATAATTGTGAGGTCAGCTAAAGCTCCTCGTCCGTGGTCTCCACAAGCTAGTAGGGATTCCTTAGGAGCAATCAGCTGATAGCCGTAGCTTTCTAATGTTTTCAGATTAGCCTGAGTTGCTGGATGGTCATACATTTTTGTATTCATAGCAGGAGCTATTAGTTTGGGAATATGACTTGGCAAGGCTAAAGCCGTACTGGTCACCATGTTGTCCGCAAAACCATGGGCTAGTTTTGCAATAGTGTTAGCAGTTGCAGGTACTACGATAAATAGATCTGCTTTTTTTCCCAGTTCGATATGATTGACTTGATCTGGATAGGGTTCCTTCATGACATCCAAGTGGACAGGATTCTGTGAGAGTACCTGTAGTGTCAAAGGTTGGATAAACTCTGTAGCAGCCTGAGTCATTAAGACAGTGATTTGATGATCTTGTTTTTTTAGAGAACTGACTAAATCTGCCGACTTGTAAGAGGCGATTGAGCCCGTTACAGCCAAGAGAATGTTTGCCATAGCTTTCCTTTCTACGAATGATAGGCTTGAATTTTTTCAAGGAGGAGTTTTGCAATTTCTTCTTTAGTCTGGACTGTTTGAAGCTGATCTTTCTCAACAAAGATTGCACGGTGCTGATCTGCTGAAATTTGAGTCAGGTCATTTGCGATAATCAAGTCTGCTTTGTTATTGATAAGACTTTTTCTAGCAATGTCAACCAGATGGTCTTCGGTAACATCAACCAGCAGTTTGAAACCAATCAGATGAATAGCAGGATTCCACTCCTTGACTAGAGAGATGATTTTTGGAGTCTTTTTAAGGAATAAAACCTGAATCTCATCAGTCGAAGAAATCTTTGCCTGATGATTCTGCTTGCTTAAAAATTCTTCTAAATCGGAGCTAGCTTGGACTTCCTCAAGCCCTGTCATATAAACAGGAGTGTAGTCAGAAACAGCCATTGAGTGGATCAAGATCTGATAATCTGCAACACGTTCTTGCATTTCCAGAAGAAGGTCGTTGGTATTGTTAATTTCTCGAATGCTTAGGTTGGGATGAGCTTCTGGATTCAAAGCCCGTTTTGTTGTTATCAAACAAATTTCATGCCCTGCAGCAAGCAAGGTCTCTGTGATGATTTTCCCCAAGCGACCTGTAGAATGGTTAGTGATAGAGCGGACGCTATCGATAGCTTCACTGGTGCCGCCCGATGTAACTAAAATTTTCATAGCACTATTGTACACAAAAATAAACGGTAAGTAAAATGAAAGCGATAAAAATTGAGTAAATTAATATATGGTTGATTTTGACAATCTATTTTGTTTATTGCATAATAGGAGTATATGAAATAAAGGAGAGTGTTTAATGGATTTTTTTAAATTTGCTGATAATTTTACAAAAGAAGCTAGTAAGGTATTGAATGATGCTGGATCCGCTACCAGTAAAGTATTAAATGAAGCAGGTAAATTTACTGGAGAAGCTATTACAGAGTCTGTAAAAGTTATAGAAGATGTTTCAAGTCAGGTTGGCGATGTTATCACAGACGTTTCTGAAAAAGCTATTGGGGTAGCTAGTGATGTGGTAGAACATGTAACTAAAGCTTCATCGGAAACTTTTAATGAGGCAGGTAAAATAGCGAATAATACGAAAGAACAAATTGATGCTGTTGACCTCTTTAATTCTAAACATAGACAAGAAGCTGTCGAGGGATATAAAGAATCTATAAGATTGTATAACGATGAAGCTGATAATTTAGCTAATAAATCAACAGAACTCTATCAGATTAGGGAAAAAGCGGTCAAAGTTGTAAAAATTATTGAAGAAAGAATTAGTAAGCTAGCAAATAAGCCAAAAGAGTTTGAAACAAAATTAGAAGAAATTGATGTTGAAATTCAGAATTTTGAAGATAAGCAAATTGCTATTTCACAGTCAATTAAGGAAGCTGAATTAGCAAGTGGTAGCACAGCGGCTACGGCTTCTCTTAGCGCATTAGGAGTAACAGTTGCAACTTTAGGTCCTACTGCCGCTATGGGTGTTGCAACTACATTTGGTGTTGCATCAACAGGTACTGCAATTTCAAGTTTGACAGGTGCTGCAGCAAATAGCGCCGCTCTGGCTTGGTTAGGTGGTGGAAGTGTAGCAGCTGGTGGCGGTGGAGTGGCAGCCGGTAACGCATTTTTAGCATTGGCTGGTCCTGTCGGTTGGGGAATTGCAGGAGTTATGTTGACCGCTTCTGTAGGCGCTGGTGTAGTAGCTAATAGGAAAAATGAAGAAGTTGCAAAAGAGGCTATAGAGGAACAGAAAAAGGTAGAATTGTTGGCTAGACAACTTAAAGAAAAAGTAATAGAAGTTACGGAATTAATAGAACTAACTGAAAAACAAACAGAAGGAATTTATTTAGCCAATTTATCTTTAACTGGAATGGACTATAGCTTATTTACTGAAGATGAAAAATATAAAGCAGGTAATTTAGTGAATTCAACACTGTCACTGACAGCTATGATAAATAAGGAAATTAAAATAAATGGTTAATCAAATTTTTAATCAAGCATTTAACCAAGGTATTGGAGCATATGTCAATTGTTTAAATAATTTAAGAATTCAAGACTTACAAATTGCTATGAAAATGATAGAGGATGAAGCTCGCAATGTCATCTTAAACAAGGATAATGCCTCTAAATTTTTAGATTATGCTAAAGAAAATATAGAAGATGTTATTGTTAAAAATCGTGGCGGTAATCGTGGAGTACATGGCTTTATAGCAGAGTTTGCAGAAGCAGGAATTGTAAATGCAAGGAGAGCAATTGAGGGATTAAACCCAATTGTTAAAGTTTTGAATGACAATGGACCAGCTGATTTATTAATTGGTAGAAATACCATTCAAATGAAGTTTTATAATAATCTACGTGATGAATTAGAACAATCATTTTTTTACAATACAAAAATGAAAATGATGTTTCCAAAAGATCACGTTCAAGTATTTGAAAAAATAATGGCTGGAGCAAAAGAAGTTGAATTTAATGGCAAGAGATTGTCCAGTAAACAAATTACAGATATACGTCAAATGATTAATGATATCACTGAAAGCAAGGGACTTACTTCATACAAATCTTGGATGAGATCTTCTGCTTTAGATTATAAAGACGCTCAAAAGAATTCAATTAACTCTTTATTGGATTCTGAACAGAAAAATATTTATAAAACAGTCAAACTGAAAAAACAAGAATTAAATAAAAAAAGATTAGTAGCCCAAAAACATGCATTACCAAATTTAAAAGAAGCTAACAAGGTTGCAAGAAACGCAGCTTTTTTACAGGGTGGTTTAGCTTTTATGTCGAGTGTGTATGGAAAATATAAAGAAGGAAAAAGTATTTTTGAATTCGAACAATCAGATTGGTTAGATTGTGGATTGAATACAGCTGAAGGAGTTGTAAAGGGTGCAATATCTGGTTATTCAATTTACGGATTAACAAACGTCTTGGGGATTAGTGCTCCAAATGCTAGTGCCTTAGTTATGGCAACTTATGGAATGATAGACATTGTTCTAAAGTATAGATCTACAGAAATAACCCAAGATGAATTTATGAATCTTTTGACATTAAATGTAATGGATGCTTCCTTTGCAACAATTGGTGCTTGTATTGGTCAAGCAATGATTCCTATACCAGTTCTAGGTTCTATTGTGGGTTCAATAGCCAGCTCACTCATTTGGGAAATAGGGAAGGGAATATTAAATGATAGCGAACAAAAAATAATTCAAGACTATCAGGAAAATCTGAATAATTACATAAAAATATTAGATAAGCATTATCTTGATATTTATAATGAAATCATAGAAAAATATAAAAAACTGGGTGAATTACAAGATTACTCGTTTGATTTATCGTTAAACACTAAACTTAGTTTTGAATATTCTATTGAGTTGGCAGAAAAATTAGAAATTGAAAACACAAGAATTTTACATAATTTATCTGAAATTGACAGCTATTTTCTTGACTAAATTATTTTTTCATTATTCTATAGTTTCAAACTATAAAGCCATATAAAATTTAAGAAAGGACTCTAAAAACCTTAAAAACAGGGATATTTACGAACGTTTAGAGAGTTTAAGGATGTTAAAAATCTTGTTTTGTGTTATAATGAATTATCATATAAGAGGTTAGAGGAGTTTTGAATGAAAACAGATATTGAAATCGCACAGAGTATTGAGTTGAAGCCAATCGTTGATGTTGTAGAAAAACTGGGTATTTCTTACGATGATTTGGAGTTGTACGGAAAGTACAAGGCTAAACTCAGCTTTGATAAAATTCGTGCAGTTGAGAGCAATCCAGTTGGGAAATTGATCTTGGTTACTGCCATCAATCCAACACCTGCAGGCGAAGGAAAATCAACTATTACCATTGGTCTTGCAGATGCCTTGAACAAGATTGGTAAGAAAACCATGATTGCTATCCGCGAGCCATCTCTTGGTCCTGTAATGGGGATTAAGGGTGGTGCTGCTGGTGGTGGTTATGCCCAAGTGCTACCAATGGAAGACATCAACCTCCACTTCACTGGAGACATGCATGCTATTACAACTGCTAACAACGCTCTTTCTGCCTTGATTGACAACCACTTGCACCAAGGAAATGAGTTGGGAATTGATCAACGTCGTATCCTCTGGAAACGTGTGGTGGACTTGAATGACCGTGCGCTTCGCCATGTGACCGTTGGACTTGGTGGCCCTCTAAATGGTATTCCACGTGAGGATGGCTTTGATATTACCGTCGCTTCCGAAATCATGGCAATTCTTTGCTTGGCAACGGACATCGAGGACTTGAAACGTCGTTTGGCTAATATCGTTATCGGTTATCGTTACGACCGTACACCAGTTTCTGTAGGTGATTTGCAGGTTGAAGGTGCCTTAGCTTTGATTTTGAAGGATGCTATTAAGCCTAATCTCGTTCAAACAATTTATGGTACACCTGCCTTTGTTCATGGTGGTCCATTTGCCAATATCGCTCATGGATGTAATTCAGTCTTGGCAACAAGCACAGCCCTTCACCTGGCTGATTACACAGTTACTGAAGCTGGTTTTGGTGCAGACCTTGGTGCCGAGAAATTCCTTGATATTAAGACACCAAACTTGCCAACATCTCCAGATGCAGTGGTTATTGTAGCAACCCTTCGTGCCCTTAAGATGAATGGTGGCGTGGCTAAGGATGCTCTTACAGAGGAAAATGTAGAAGCAGTGCGTGCAGGTTTTGCCAACTTGAAACGCCACGTTGAAAATATCCGTAAATTTGGAGTACCTGCTGTCGTAGCTATTAACGAATTTGTGTCTGATACAGAAGCAGAAATCGCAGCCTTGAAAGAACTCTGTGCTTCTATTGATGTGCCAGTCGAGTTAGCAAGTGTCTGGGCTGATGGTGCCGAAGGTGGTGTAGCTCTTGCTAAAACAGTTGTCAAAACTATCGCTGAAACCCCATCTAACTATAAACGTTTGTATGACAATGACCTTTCTGTCCAAGAAAAGATTGAAAAGATTGTTACTGAAATCTACCGTGGTAGCAAAGTGAACTTTGAAAAGAAAGCTCAAACGCAAATCGCTCAAATTGTTCAAAACGGTTGGGACAAATTGCCAATCTGTATGGCTAAAACTCAGTACAGTTTCTCTGACAATCCAAATGCACTTGGAGCACCTGAAAACTTTGAAATTACCATTCGCGAATTGGTGCCAAAATTAGGTGCAGGCTTCATCGTTGCCTTAACTGGTGATGTCATGACCATGCCAGGCCTTCCAAAACGACCAGCAGCCCTCAACATGGATGTTGAAAGCGATGGAACCATTCTAGGCTTGTTCTAGTATATTGCAATTGACTTTAAAGGAGTTTGGAAATACTATCCAAGCTCATTTTTTATCTAGATATAAGAAGTTGCCTTCTAGACGCAATCAGTCTAGGTAAAGATATTTTCCCTGAATTCTGATATAATAGAAATATTGACTTCAAGAGTAAGGAAGAGAAGATGAACGCATTATTAAATGGAATGAATGACCGTCAGGCTGAGGCGGTGCAAACGACAGAAGGTCCCTTGTTAATCATGGCAGGGGCTGGTTCTGGAAAGACTCGTGTTTTGACCCACCGTATCGCTTATTTGATTGATGAAAAGATGGTCAATCCTTGGAATATCTTGGCCATTACCTTTACTAACAAGGCTGCGCGTGAGATGAAGGAGCGTGCTTATAGCCTCAATCCATCCACTCAGGACTGTCTGATTGCGACCTTTCACTCCATGTGTGTTCGTATCTTGCGTCGCGATGCGGACCATATTGGCTACAACCGTAATTTTACTATTGTGGATCCTGGTGAACAGCGAACTCTTATGAAACGCATTCTCAAGCAGTTGAACTTGGATCCTAAAAAATGGAATGAACGGAGCATCTTAGGAACTATTTCCAATGCTAAGAATGACTTGATTGATGATGCGGCTTATGCTGCCCAAGCTGGTGATATGTATACGCAAATCGTGGCCCAGTGTTATACAGCCTATCAGAAAGAGCTTCGTCAGTCGGAGTCGGTTGACTTTGATGATTTGATTATGCTGACCTTGCGTCTCTTTGATCAAAATCCTGATGTCTTGACCTACTATCAGCAGAAGTTCCAGTACATCCACGTAGATGAGTACCAAGATACCAACCACGCTCAGTACCAATTGGTCAAACTCTTGGCTTCCCGTTTTAAAAATATCTGTGTGGTTGGGGATGCGGACCAGTCTATCTACGGTTGGCGTGGTGCTGATATGCAGAATATTTTGGATTTTGAGAAAGATTATCCCCAAGCCAAGGTTGTTTTGTTGGAGGAAAATTACCGTTCCACTAAAACAATTCTCCAAGCGGCCAACGAGGTCATTAAAAACAATAAAAACCGCCGCCCTAAGAATCTCTGGACCCAAAATGCAGATGGGGAGCAAATTGTTTACTATCGTGCCGATGATGAGCTGGATGAGGCTGTATTTGTGGCTAAAACTATTGATGAACTTGGTCGGAGTCAAAATTTCCTTCACAAGGATTTTGCAGTTCTCTATCGTACTAACGCCCAGTCTCGTACTATTGAAGAAGCCCTGCTCAAGTCAAACATCCCTTATACCATGGTTGGCGGAACCAAGTTCTACAGCCGTAAGGAAATCCGCGATATTATCGCTTACCTCAACCTCATTGCCAATTTGAGTGACAATATCAGTTTTGAGCGTATTATCAACGAGCCGAAACGTGGAATTGGGCCAGGTACAGTTGAGAAAATCCGTGACTTTGCGAATATGCAAGACATGTCCATGCTAGATGCCTCTGCAAACATCATGTTATCTGGTATCAAGGGTAAAGCAGCCCAGTCTATCTGGGATTTTGCCAATATGATTCTAGATTTACGAGAGCAGCTAGATCAATTAAATATTACAGAGTTGGTTGAGGCCGTCCTAGAAAAAACAGGTTACGTCGATATTCTAAATGCTCAAGCGACTTTAGAAAGCAAGGCTAGGGTTGAAAATATTGAAGAGTTCCTTTCTGTGACGAAAAACTTTGATGACACATCTGATGGGCCAGAAGAAGAAACTGGTCTGGACAAACTGAGTCGCTTCTTAAATGATTTAGCCTTGATTGCGGACACAGATTCAGGTAGTCAGGAGACATCAGAAGTTACCCTAATGACTCTGCATGCTGCCAAAGGTCTCGAGTTTCCAGTTGTCTTTTTGATTGGGATGGAAGAGAATGTCTTTCCGCTTAGCCGTGCGGCTGAAGACCCAGATGAATTAGAAGAAGAGCGCCGTCTAGCCTATGTAGGTATCACGCGTGCAGAGAAAATTCTCTATCTGACAAATGCTAATTCGCGCCTGCTTTTTGGTCGTACAAACTACAACCGTCCGACTCGTTTTATTAATGAAATCAGTTCAGACTTGCTTGAGTATCAAGGATTGGCTCGTCCAGCCAATACAAGCTTTAAGGCATCTTATAGCAGTGGCGGACTTGCCTTTGGTCAAGGCATGAGTTTGGCGCAGGCCCTTCAAGACCGTAAACGCAGTGCGGCTCCAAAGACTATCCAGTCAAGCGGTCTCCCATTTGGTCAATTTACAGCTGGAGCAAAATCAGCTTCTAGTGAGGCAAATTGGTCCATTGGTGATATTGCCCTCCACAAGAAATGGGGAGAGGGAACTGTTCTGGAAGTTTCAGGTAGCGGTGCTACGCAGGAATTAAAGATCAATTTTCCAGAAGTAGGTTTGAAAAAACTTTTAGCCAGTGTGGCTCCAATTGAGAAAAAAATCTAATTTTTCATCCTTCTCACGAATAATAAAGTGAGGAGGATTTTTATGTACAGTATTTCATTCCAAGAAGATTCACTATTGCCAAGAGAAAGACTGGCCAAGGAAGGAGTAGAAGCGCTCAGTAATCAAGAGTTGCTAGCTATTTTACTCAGGACAGGAACACGTCAAGCTAGCGTTTTTGAAATTGCCCAGAAAGTCTTGAGCAATCTTTCAAGCCTAACGGATTTGAAAAAAATGACCCTACAGGAGTTGCAGAGTCTGTCTGGTATCGGGCGTGTTAAGGCTATAGAATTACAAGCTATGATTGAACTGGGGCATCGTATTCACAAACACGAGACTCTTGAGATGGAAAGTATTCTCAGCAGTCAAAAGTTGGCCAAGAAGATGCAGCAGGAATTGGGCCATAAAAAACAAGAGCACCTGGTGGCGCTCTATCTCAATACTCAAAATCAAATCATCCATCAACAGACCATTTTTATCGGCTCAGCTACTCGTAGTATTGCTGAACCACGTGAGATTCTTCATTATGCAATCAAGCATATGGCGACTTCTCTTATCTTGGTCCACAATCATCCTTCAGGAGCAGTAGCCCCTAGCCGTAATGATGATCATGTCACTAAACTTGTCAAAGAAGCCTGCGAACTGATGGGAATTGTCCTCTTGGACCATTTGATTGTCTCACATTCTAGTTACTTTAGTTACCGTGAAAAAACAGATTTAATCTAAAGTTCATTAACGATATAGTCAAAGAGGTTTTTGTCTTTGGGACGATTTTCAAAAAGAAACTCTGGATGCCATTGGACACCGAGAAAGGCGACATCATCCGTACTCATGACAGCTTCAATGATACCATCCTTAGGATCATGAGCTGCAATCTTTAAGTTAGGTGCTAAATCCTTAATACTCTGATGGTGGAAGGAGTTGATATGGGAGATTTCTCCATAGATTTCTCGAAGAACTGTATCAGGTTCTGTCACCAAGCGTTGGGTTGTGTATTCGGCAGAACAATCCTGCCAGTGATCTTCGATATCTTGGTACAAAGTTCCACCCATGGCAACGTTAAAGAGTTGTGTTCCACGGCAGACAGAAAAAATTGGCTTTTTCTGTTTAATAGCTTCCTTGATGAGGGCCAGTTCAAAGATATCTCTTTGAAGGTGGTAGTCATCGCTATCAATGGTTTTTGGTTCACCATAAAATTTTGGATCAACATTTTGCCCACCTGTCAAGATGAGCTTGTCAATCATACTGATATAGTGGCAGGCCATTTCTTGATCACCAATTGGTAGGATGATGGGAATCCCTCCAGCGTCTTTAACGCCTTCAACAAAGCCTTTTGCTACGTAGCTCATCATGATGTCATCATCAGGGTGAGTTTTTTCGTTTCCTGTAATCCCTATAACTGGTTTTTTCATAAAATGATTTTCGCTTTCTAATCCTCTTTTCGCATGAAGTAGAGGAGAGTTTGGAGTTCACTTGTCAAATCGACATACTGAACGACCACGTCTTTTGGTAAATGCAGATGGACTGGTGAAAAACTGAGAATTCCTTTCACGCCAGCATCCACCAAGAGATTGGCAACCTCTTGTGACTTGACGCTGGGAACTGTCAGGATAGCAGTCTTCACATCAGCATCCTTAATTTTATCCTTGATTTGAGAAATTCCGTAAATGGGAATTCCATCAGGAGTTTGGGTACCGACTTCGGGATGGTCATCTAGGTCAAAGGCCATGATAATCTTCATCTTGTTGCGCTCATGGAAGCGGTAGTGGAGAAGGGCATGGCCCATATTTCCAATACCTACCAGCATAACATTGGTAATGGAGTTATCATTGAGCAAATCGGCAAAAAATGTCATCAGTTTTTTGACATCATAACCAAATCCACGCCGACCTAGTTCACCAAAATAGGAAAAATCACGACGTACAGTCGCTGAGTCAATACCGATAGCCTCTGCAATTTGTTTAGAGTTGGCACGTTCAATCTTTTCTGCATGAAATCTCTTAAAAATTCGATAGTAGAGAGAGAGTCTTTTCGCTGTAGCTTTTGGAATAGCAGACTGTTTATCTTTCACAAAATCACAACCTTTCTATTCTTCTATTTTATAGAAACATTGTGAAAAAATCAACAAAAACAAGAAAAAACTAAGAAAAATCTTAGTTTTGATGTAAAAAATCTGCATGTGATAGAAAACGGTAGAGGTCTCCGACCAGTCCTTGGTAAACTTCCTGCCCTTTAAAGGTCAAAGAAGTTACATAAAGTGTATCTGGCAGAGTCACACATCCTGACAGAGCAAGCATGAGAGCCTCGTAATCCTCATACTTGAGAGTCCGCTCTACATGATAGCTGTCTTTATAGGTCAGTTCAAACATATGGGACCTATCTTTCCGATTTTGTAAAGACACCACGTTCTACCAAGCTATCCATGAGGAAGTAGAATTTTTCCTGATGAATGTGGTGGTCTTCTGATTTGAAAATATCAACTAGACGTAGCCCAAACTTGTCAGTGATATTGATTTTAGCACCTGTAAGTTCCTTGTTAATGATGATTTTGAGTTGGAAGCCTTCACCGCTGTTTGGCACTTTTTCCAAAAGGCGAGTCAGTTCATAGTTACCAACCTTAGTCTCAAAAAAGGTATTGTCTTTGAGGGTAAATTTTTTAACAGAAGGGCTAAGAGTGTAGTCGTAACGACAATTTTTTAACTGAATGGTTTTTTCAAATGCCATATGGCTAACCTCCGATAATTTCTTTTAAGGTTTTTGCGAGGGTTTGTAGATCTTCAACAGTGTTTTCTGGCGACAAACTGATACGAACGGATTCCTTCAAGCGTTCTGAATTTGCCCCGTACATGGCTTCAAGAACATGGCTGGATTGTACAATGCCTGCAGTACAGGCTGAACCAGTAGAGATAGAAATTCCAGCCAAATCTAGACGGAGGAGTAAGAGGTCATTTTTCTGGCCAGGAAATCCAATATTGAGAACATAAGGGAGATGATGTTGTCCTCTATTCAAGTAATATTGAATACCCTCTAGCTCTGCCAGAAAGGCAGTTTCTAGATTTTGTACATGTTGAAAATGTTCTTCTTGTTTTTCTAGGTCTTCTTTTAGAGCTGCAACCATGCCTACGATGGCAGCCAGATTTTCAGTTCCTGCACGTTTTTTCTGTTCTTGGTCTCCGCCATGTAGATAGGAATCAAAGTCCATGCTAGATGCGTAGAGAAAACCGATTCCCTTAGGACCATGGAATTTATGGGCCGAAGCAGTGAGAAAATCAATGCCTAATTCTTCGGGATGAATTGGTATTTTACCAATAGCCTGAACTGCATCAACATGATAAGCAGCAGAGTGTTGCTTGAGTATTTGGCCAATTTCAGCAATGGGAAGTAAGTTTCCTGTCTCATTATTGGCAAACATGGTAGAAACCAAAATCGTATCGTCACGTAAAGCCTTTTGAATTTGTTGGGCTGTTATTTCTTGATTTTCTGGTTGGATAATGGTTGCTTCAAACCCAAAGTGTTGAACCAAGTAATCAATCGTTTCAAGGACAGCATGGTGCTCAATGGCAGTTGTGATGATATGTTTTCCTTGTTCTTGATGACGAAGGCAGTAGCCAATGATGGCAGTATTGTTTCCTTCAGTCCCACCAGAAGTGAAAAAGATATGTTGAGGTTTTGTCCCCAGTAACTGGGCTAGTTCCTGACGGGCTTCTCTCAAGAGTTTTCCAGCTTGACGACCATGACCATGAATACTAGAAGGATTGCCATGGGTTTCTTGCATAACCTTGGTCATAGCTGAAATAGCAACTGTTGACATGGGAGTCGTTGCAGCATTGTCCAAATAAATCAAAGAATCACCTTATTTCTTTTTGTTGTAGGCAAAGAGTGGGCTGACTGGTTTTCTTTCGTGGATACGGACGATGGCATCACCAATTAACTCACTAGCAGTGATGTAGCATACGTTTTTAGGAGTTTTTTCTTTTGTTGCTACTGAATCAGTCACAAGAATTTCTTTAATATTAGTATTGTCGAGAAGTTCAGCAGCTCCCTCAACGAAGAGACCGTGGCTAGAAACAGCATAAATTTCTGTAGCCCCTTCACGTTCAACGATTTTAGCAGCTTCAGAGAAGGTGCGTCCTGTATTAAGAATATCATCAATCAAGATGGCTTTCTTACCTTCAACATCACCAATAATATAACCTTCGTTACGAGTTGCATCGTCCTGAGGGTAATCGATAATGGCGATAGGAGCATCAAGATATTCAGCTAAGCTACGAGCACGTTTTACACCTGAATTTTTAGGGCTAACCACGACAACATCTGAACCGAGTAGGCCCTTATCGCAATAATGTTTTGCAAATAGGGGAACTGTGAAAAGGTTATCGACAGGGATGTCAAAGAAGCCTTGAACCTGAACGGCATGCAAATCAAGCGTAAGGATACGATCGACACCAGCCTTAACTAGCATATTGGCAACTAGTTTCGCTGTAAGTGGCTCACGAGGTGAAGCGATACGGTCTTGACGTGCATAGCCAAAATATGGAAGGACAACGTTGATACTGTGGGCACTTGCACGTACACAAGCGTCGACCATGATCAACAATTCCATTAGGTGGTTGTTAACAGGGAAACTTGTAGACTGGATGATGTAAACATCATAACCACGGACACTTTCTTCGATATTTACTTGGATTTCTCCATCAGAAAATTGACGTGATGACAGTTTTCCAAGTGGAATACCGACAGCATCCGCAATTTTTTGTGCAATCTCTTGGTTAGAGTTGAGCGCGAAAAGTTTCATATTTTTTCTATCTGACATTATAGACCGTCCTCTGTAAACTTTATAAAACCGAGTTATATCTGCTTTACATATATGAACTAGGTTTTGTGTATTTTTATCTTTTCTATTTTACCAAAAAATAGAGATTATTTCAGCTATTTTTCATGCTTTTGACAAATCGAACCAATTTTGAGGGAGCTTTTTGATAAGCAATCTGATTTTCCTCTAAAAATTGCTGGAAATCTTGTTTCCCTTGCTCGTGATTTTCCACTTCAAGCTCTAATTCGTAATCTGTAATATCAAAGTACTGACTTTCATCTAGTGCCATGAGGCCAATTGGTGTTTGCATTTCATAGCGAAGCGTTGTTAGACAACCAAGGACCTGCCATTTTTTACTTTGGATACCATGTT
The DNA here is from genome assembly GCF_049738055.1 of Streptococcus sp. CL6.22. GTDB lineage: Bacteria > Bacillota > Bacilli > Lactobacillales > Streptococcaceae > Streptococcus > Streptococcus mitis_DJ. The sequence continues at coordinate 143,960 of NZ_JBKOTV010000001.1, forward strand.
TTGCTAATTCATCAAGCACAAGCCCTTGAGGAAGTTCTTCCTTGTTCAGATAGTTTTCAGCATCTTTTAGTCGCAATTTTTGGTTGTACTCCATATTTCCAACACTTTGCGGGACTTTGAGTGTCAATTCTGCCCAGTCTTCAAAGGTTCGAATGCGCATAGCAACTTTCTTTTCTCTCAGTTCAAAATCAGGCGTGTCGATGTAGTAATTTTTTTGAAGAACAGGAGTGATACCTGTGAACTGGTCTTTTAGCCAATCATATTCATCTTTTTTCAAGAGTGTTTTCAATTCAATTTCTAAATGTTTCAATTTTCTTACCTTTTCTTTATCAATGAAAGCGGATTTATGGTATAATAAGCATTGTATTTATTGTATATGAATCTGGAGAAAAAATCAAAGATATTTTTGAAGGATAATATGAGAACAAGGGAGAATATATGACCTTAGAATGGGAAGAATTTCTAGATCCTTACATTCAAGCTGTTGGTGAGTTAAAAATTAAACTTCGTGGTATTCGGAAGCAATATCGTAAGCAAAATAAGCATTCTCCGATTGAGTTTGTGACTGGTCGAGTCAAGCCAATTGAAAGTATCAAGGAAAAAATGGCTCGGCGTGGCATTACTTATGAGACCTTAGAGCACGATTTGCAAGATATTGCCGGTTTACGTGTGATGGTTCAGTTTGTAGATGACGTCAAAGAAGTAGTGGAAATTTTGCGCAAACGTCAGGACATGCGCATCATACAGGAGCGAGATTACATTACTCATCGAAAAGCATCAGGCTATCGTTCCTATCATGTGGTAGTAGAATATACGGTTGATACCATCAATGGAGCCAAGGCAATTTTGGCGGAAATTCAGATTCGTACCTTGGCCATGAATTTCTGGGCAACGATAGAACATTCTCTCAACTACAAGTACCAAGGGGATTTCCCAGAGGAGATTAAGGAGCGACTAGAAATCACGGCCAAAATTGCCCATCAGTTGGATGAAGAAATGGGTAAAATTCGAGATGATATCCAGGAAGCCCAGGCTCTTTTTGATCCTTTGAGTAGAAAATTAAATGACGGTGTAGGAAACAGTGACGATACAGATGAAGAATACAGGTAAACGAATTGACCTGATAGCTAATAGAAAACCGCAGAGTCAAAGGGTTTTGTATGAATTGCGAGATCGTTTGAAGAGAAATCAGTTTATACTCAATGATACCAATCCGGACATTGTCATTTCCATTGGTGGGGATGGCATGCTCTTGTCGGCCTTTCATAAGTACGAAGACCAGCTTGACAAGGTACGCTTTATCGGTGTTCATACGGGACATTTGGGCTTCTATACGGACTACCGTGATTTTGAGTTAGACAAACTAGTGACTAATTTGCAGCTAGATACTGGTGCAAGAGTCTCTTACCCTGTTCTGAATGTGAAGGTTTTTCTTGAAAATGGTGAAGTGAAGGTTTTTAGAGCACTAAATGAAGCCAGTATCCGCAGGTCTGATCGAACCATGGTGGCGGATGTTGTGATTAACGGTGTCCACTTTGAACGTTTTCGTGGAGATGGGCTAACAGTTTCGACACCGACTGGTAGTACAGCCTATAACAAATCACTTGGCGGAGCTGTTTTACACCCTACCATTGAAGCTCTTCAGTTGACGGAAATTGCCAGCCTTAACAATCGTGTCTATCGAACCCTGGGTTCGTCCATTATTGTTCCAAAGAAGGATAAGATTGAACTTATTCCAACAAGAAACGATTACCATACCATTTCGGTTGACAATAGCGTTTATTCCTTCCGTAATATTGAACGAATTGAGTATCAAATCGACCATCATAAGATTCACTTTGTTGCCTCACCTAGCCATACCAGTTTCTGGAACCGTGTTAAGGATGCTTTCATCGGCGAGGTGGATGAATGAGGTTTGAATTTATCGCAGATGAGCATGTCAAGGTTAAGACCTTTTTGAAGAAGCACGAGGTTTCTAAGGGGCTTCTGGCCAAGATTAAGTTTCGGGGTGGAGCTATTCTGGTCAATGATCAACCACAAAATGCGACGTATCTGTTGGATATTGGAGACCGAGTTGCCATCGATATTCCCGCTGAGGAAGGTTTTGAAACTCTAGAAGCTATCGAGCGCCCGCTGGATATTCTCTATGAGGATGACCATTTTCTAGTCCTGAATAAACCCTATGGAGTGGCTTCTATTCCTAGTGTTAATCACTCCAATACCATCGCTAATTTTATCAAGGGTTACTATGTCAAGCAAGACTATGAAAATCAGCAGGTTCACATTGTAACTAGACTTGATAGAGATACTTCTGGCTTGATGCTCTTTGCTAAGCACGGCTATGCCCACGCACGATTAGACAAGCAGTTGCAGAAGAAGTCCATTGAAAAACGCTACTTTGCTTTGGTTAAAGGTGATGGACACTTGGAGTCAGAGGGGGAAATTATTGCTCCGATTGCGCGTGATGAAGATTCCATTATTACCAGACGTGTAGCTAAAGGTGGAAAGTATGCTCATACTTCTTACAAGATTGTAGCATCTTATGGGAATATTCATTTGGTAGACATTCGCCTGCACACTGGTCGAACCCACCAAATCCGAGTCCATTTTTCTCATATTGGTTTTCCTTTGTTGGGAGATGACTTGTACGGTGGTAGTCTAGACGATGGAATTCAGCGCCAGGCCCTGCATTGCCATTACCTATCCTTTTATCATCCATTTTTAGAGCAAGACTTGCAGTTAGAAAGTCCCTTGCCGGATGATTTTAGCAACCTTATTACCCAGTTATCAACTAATACTCTATAAAAACTAATTCAGAGTATAATTATTATCTTAAAGGAGAAAACTCATGGAAGTTTTTGAAAGTCTCAAAGCCAACTTGGTTGGTAAAAATGCTCGTATCGTTCTCCCTGAAGGGGAAGAACCTCGTATTCTTCAAGCGACTAAACGCCTGGTAAAAGAAACAGAAGTGATTCCTGTTTTGCTTGGAAATCCTGAAAAAATTAAAATTTATCTTGAAATCGAAGGTATCGAAGATGGTTATGAAGTCATCGATCCTCAACATTATCCTCAATTTGAAGAAATGGTCGCTGCCTTGGTAGAGCGTCGCAAGGGCAAAATGTCTGAAGAAGATGCACGCAAGGTTTTGGTTGAAGATGTCAACTATTTTGGTGTTATGTTGGTTTACTTGGGCTTGGTTGATGGAATGGTGTCAGGTGCGATTCACTCAACTGCTTCAACAGTTCGTCCAGCCCTTCAAATCATCAAAACTCGTCCAAATGTAACTCGTACTTCAGGTGCCTTTCTCATGGTTCGTGGTACTGAACGTTACTTATTTGGAGACTGTGCCATCAACATCAATCCAGATGCAGAAGCCTTGGCTGAAATTGCCATCAACTCAGCAATCACAGCTAAGATGTTTGGCATCGAGCCTAAAATTGCTATGCTAAGCTATTCTACTAAAGGTTCAGGATTTGGAGAAAGCGTTGATAAGGTTGTTGAAGCAACTAAAATTGCTCACGACTTGCGTCCCGACCTTGAAATTGATGGTGAGTTGCAATTTGATGCGGCCTTTGTTCCAGAAACTGCAGCTCTGAAAGCTCCTGGAAGTACGGTAGCTGGTCAAGCAAATGTCTTCATCTTCCCAGGTATCGAGGCAGGAAATATCGGTTACAAGATGGCTGAACGTCTTGGTGGTTTTGCAGCTGTTGGCCCTGTTCTACAAGGTTTGAACAAGCCAGTTAACGACCTCTCCCGTGGATGTAATGCAGATGATGTTTACAAGTTAACCCTTATCACAGCAGCTCAAGCTGTTCATCAATAAGATTTAGTCCTCTTTCCTTTGGGAAGAGGCTTTTTATACTCAATGAGAATCAAAGAGCAAACTAGGAAACTAGCCGCAGGTTGCTCAAAGCACTGCTTTGAGGTTGCAGATAAGACTGACGAAGTCAGGAACCATACCTACGGCAAGGCGACGTTGACGTGGTTTGAATTTGATTTTCGAAGAGTATTAATACTAGGAAAAGGACAGTTAGAATCTTCTGTGTTATACTAGAGATATGTTAGATTTGAAAGAATACGGTATCGTTATGTGGCCGGTGGAGAAGATCATTTCTTTTCGTGAGAAACTTCTCACTTGGTATGATGAAAACAAAAGAGATTTACCATGGCGTAGGAGTAAGAATCCTTATCATATCTGGGTCTCTGAAATTATGCTTCAGCAGACCAGGGTGGATACGGTTATCCCTTACTATGAACGATTCTTGGACTGGTTTCCAACAGTGGAAAGTTTGGCAACTGCCCCTGAAGAGCGTTTGTTGAAGGCTTGGGAAGGTTTGGGGTATTATTCTCGAGTACGCAATATGCAGGCTGCGGCTCAGCAGATTATGACAGACTTTGGTGGTCAATTCCCAAACACCTATGAAGGAATTTCCATCTTGAAAGGTATTGGACCTTACACAGCAGGAGCCATATCCAGTATTGCTTTTAATTTGCCTGAGCCGGCTGTAGATGGTAATGTCATGCGGGTCTTGGCGCGTCTATTTGAAGTTAATCACGATATTGGGATTCCTAGCAATCGAAAGATTTTCCAAGCCATGATGGAAATCCTGATTGACCCAGAACGGCCAGGTGACTTTAATCAAGCCTTGATGGACTTGGGATCTGATATTGAGGCTCCTGTAAATCCCAGACCAGAAGAAAGCCCAGTTAAGGACTTTAGTGCGGCATATCAGAATGGAAGCATGGACCGTTATCCAATTAAGGCTCCAAAGAAAAAGCCAATTCCCATTTATCTTAAAGCCTTAGTTGTGAAAAATTCTCAGGGACAATTTTTACTTGAAAAAAATGAAAGTGAAAAGCTATTGGCAGGTTTTTGGCATTTCCCACTGGTAGAAGTAGATAACTTTTCGCAAGAGGAGCAGTTTGACCTCTTTCATCAGGTTGCGGAAGAAAGTGTGAACTTTGGTCCCAGTCCAGAGGAGAGTTTTCAGCAGGACTATGACTTAGATGTTGATTGGCTTGATGTTTATTTTGAGACTGTCAAGCATATCTTTAGCCATCGCAAGTGGCATGTTCAAATTGTAGCAGGTCAGGTGACTGACTTCCATGATTTTTCAGATAGAGAAGTTCGCTGGCTTTCACCAGAAGAATTCAAGAATGTTCCACTTGCCAAACCCCAACAAAAAATCTGGCAGGCTTATGCAAAAGCCAACTTAGACAGTAGCAAAGATTAGCTATTGTGTCTTCTTGTTATTTTTTTGGTATAATAGTAGAGAAAAAGGTGAACAAATGAAAAAAATATTAATTGTAGATGATGAGAAACCAATCTCGGATATTATCAAGTTTAATATGACCAAGGAAGGTTACGAGGTTGTAACTGCTTTTAACGGTCGTGAAGCGCTAGAGCAATTTGAAGCAGAGCAACCAGATATTATTATTCTGGATTTGATGCTTCCCGAAATTGATGGCTTAGAAGTTGCTAAGACTATTCGCAAGACTAGTAGTGTGCCTATTATCATGCTTTCAGCTAAGGATAGCGAATTTGATAAGGTTATCGGTTTAGAGCTTGGTGCAGATGACTATGTAACCAAACCCTTCTCAAATCGTGAGTTGCAGGCGCGTGTCAAAGCCCTTCTTCGTCGCACGGACTTGGTTTCTGTAGATAATCAAGAATCAGATGAAAAGAAAACCCAACCCTTGCAAATTGGGGACTTGGAGATTGTGCCAGATGCTTATGTAGCTAAAAAATACGGTGAAGAATTAGACTTAACCCACCGTGAATTTGAGCTCTTGTACCACTTGGCTTCTCATATTGGTCAAGTGATTACGCGTGAACACTTGCTTGAAACTGTCTGGGGTTATGATTATTTCGGAGATGTTCGAACAGTTGACGTAACCATCAGACGTTTGCGTGAGAAGATTGAAGACACACCGAGTCGTCCAGAGTATATCTTAACACGTCGCGGTGTTGGTTATTATATGAGAAATAATGATTGAATTGATTAGAAAAAATATTCTTACTAGTGATTTTATCTTCATTTTAATTTTATTGGGTTTTATCTTGATTGTTACCTTGCTTTTGCTAGAAAATCGGCGAGATAATATTCGGTTGAAGCAAATCAATCAAAAGGTAAAAGACTTGATTGCAGGAGATTATTCTCAGGTATTGGATATGCAGGGAAGCTCTGAAATCACTAATATTACCAATAATCTCAATGATTTATCAGAAGTAATCCGTTTGACCCAAGAAAATCTGGAACAAGAGAGTAAACGATTGCACAGTATCCTCTCATACATGACAGACGGAGTCCTTGCGACCAATCGTCGTGGCAAGATTACTATGATTAATGACATGGCTAAGAAACAGCTAGGTGTTCAGAAAGAAGAGGTTCTCAATAAAAGTATTCTAGAATTGCTTAAGATTGAAGATGAGTATGAACTTCGTGATTTGATTACCCAAGTTCCTGAGCTTATGATTGATTCTCAGGATGCCAATGGTGAGTATTTGAGCCTTCGTGTACGTTTTGCCTTGGTCCGTCGTGAGTCTGGCTTTATCTCAGGTTTGGTTGCTGTTTTGCATGATACGACGGAGCAGGAGAAGGAGGAACGCGAACGGAGACTCTTTGTTTCGAACGTTAGTCATGAGCTGCGGACGCCTCTGACTAGCGTAAAATCCTATCTTGAAGCTTTGGATGAGGGGGCCTTGTCAGAACCTGTCGCGCCAGACTTTATTAAGGTGTCTCTAGATGAAACCAACCGTATGATGAGGATGGTGACGGATCTCCTCCATCTTTCACGTATTGATAATGCAACCAGTCACCTAGATGTGGAATTGATCAATTTCACTGCCTTTATTACCTTTATCCTCAACCGTTTTGATCAGATAAGAGGGCAGGACGAAGAGAAGAAATACGAACTGGTGAGAGATTACCCCATTACCTCAGTTTGGATAGAGATTGATACAGATAAGATGACACAGGTGATTGATAATATTCTTAACAATGCAATCAAGTATTCTCCAGATGGTGGGAAAATCACAGTGACCATGAAGACAACTGATGATCAGATGATTTTATCCATTTCAGACCAAGGATTGGGGATACCAAAGCAAGATTTACCACGTATCTTTGACCGTTTTTATCGTGTGGATCGTGCTAGAAGTCGTGCCCAAGGTGGTACTGGTTTAGGACTAGCTATTGCTAAAGAGATTATCAAACAACATGATGGCTTTATTTGGGCCAAGAGTGAATACGGTAAGGGTTCAACCTTTACCATTGTACTCCCTTATGATAAGGATGCAGTAAAAGAAGAAGTATGGGAGGATGAAGTAGAAGACTAGAATGAGTGAAACAGGCTTTAAATACAGTATTTTAGCGTCGGGTTCCAGTGGAAATTCCTTTTATCTGGAAACTCCAAAAAAGAAGCTTTTAGTGGATGCAGGCTTGTCTGGTAAAAAGATTACCAGCCTACTTGCTGAAATTAATCGCAAGCCAGAAGACTTGGATGCCATCTTGATTACTCATGAGCATTCTGACCATATCCATGGAGTAGGAGTTTTGGCTCGCAAGTATGGTATGGATCTTTACGCCAATGAAAAGACTTGGCAGGCTATGGAAAATAGCAAGTATCTTGGGAAGGTGGATTCTTCGCAAAAGCATATCTTTGAAATGGGCAAAACCAAAACCTTTGGAGATATCGACATTGAGAGTTTTGGTGTTAGCCATGATGCGGTCGCACCGCAGTTCTATCGCTTTATGAAGGATGATAAGAGTTTTGTCCTTTTGACAGATACAGGTTATGTTAGTGACCGTATGGCAGGAATTGTCGAGAATGCAGATGGCTATCTTATCGAGTCAAACCATGATGTAGAGATTTTGCGAGCAGGTTCCTATGCTTGGCGACTCAAACAACGAATCCTATCTGATCTGGGTCACCTTTCTAACGAGGACGGTGCTGAAGCTATGATTCGTACCTTGGGAAACCGCACTAAGAAAATCTACCTTGGGCATTTATCTAAGGAGAACAATATTAAGGAACTGGCTCATATGACCATGGTCAATCAGCTGGCGCAAGCTGATCTGGGAGTCGGAGTAGACTTTAAGGTTTATGATACCTCACCAGATACCGCAACACCATTAACAGATATATAGAAAGAACGCTAAGAAGGTGTTCTTTTTATATTGACTGAACACCTAAAAAGTAATACAATGGTGTTACTATTAAAAAAGGGAGTGCAAAAGATGACTACTATTACATTAAAAGTTTCTGAAGCTGATAAAACATTTATGAAAGCAATGGCTAAGTTTGAAGGAGTTTCCCTGTCGGAACTTATCCGCACCAAAACTCTTGAAGCTCTAGAAGATGAATACGATGCTCGTGTGGCAGATTTAGCCTATCAAGAGTATTTAGAAGACTTGGAAAAAGGAGTTGAACCCATTACTTGGGAAGAAATGATGCATGATTTAGGCTTGGAGGATGAATAATTTGTATAAATTAGTTCCAACAAGACGTTTCATCAAGCAATTGAAAAAATTGGATCGTTATACGCAGAAGATAATTACAAACTATTTACAAACCAATGTTTTGGAAGACCCGAGACGACACGGAAAGGCTTTGGTTGGTAATCGCGTTGGTCAATGGCGCTATAGAATTGGTAATTATCGAGTTATCGTACAAATTGTAGATGATGAAGTAGTCATTGCTACTTTAGAAGTTGGTCATCGGAGAGATATTTATTGAATTAAAGTTGAGTAATAACAGTATAGAAAGTGAGGAGAGTAAAATTTGAAGAAAAAATGGTTTTTTGCAGATTATTATGATACAACAATTATTTTACTTGCTTTAATCTCTGTTATTCTGGTATTACTTGGATTTGCTGAGATGATTGATTTAGACAGTCCTCCATACAGTATTATTGACATACAACTTTGGTTTGTGTTTGTGGTAGATTATGGTTGTCGGTTCTTTTCAAGTAAAGAAAAATGGCGCTTTATTCTTGAAAATATTTTTGATTTATTGGCTATTCTCCCTTTAAATGCTATTTTCATAGTTTTTCGATTAGGGCGTATCTTCCGCTTAGCAAGGATGACAAAATTACTGAAACTGACTCGTTTACTTAGAATAATTGGACTTACAGGTAAATTAGAAAGAAAAATTAGTAGATTCTTACGAACAAATGGCCTGATTTATATCTTATATGTTAATATCTTTATCGTTCTAGTAGGAAGTTCAATTTTATCTGTAGTTGAAGAAAAATCCTTCTCAGATAGTCTCTGGTGGGCTCTTGTAACTGTAACGACAGTTGGTTATGGGGATATTATTCCTACTTCGATTTTTGGTAAATGGTTAGCTGTTTTATTAATGCTTGTCGGTATTGGAACAATAGGAATGTTAACGAGTGCCTTGACGAACTTTTTTGTAAAAGATAATCCAGATGAACAGATAAAACTTGATAAACTCCAAGATGAATTGTCTAGTCAGAGAATGTTACTAGAGAGACAATCCGAGAAGATAGAAGAACTGCATAGAATGATACAAGATTTGATTGAAAAAAGGTAATTTTGACCATTTAAAAACCACTCGATGAGTGGCTTTTTTACAATCCTGCAAAATCTTTGATTTCTTGTGCTGACATTGAAGAGTCGCAACGGACATTGATTTGTCCATCTACAATGTGAACGAAGCCTGGTACAGTTGGAATTCCGTAGCGTGAGCGGAATGCTTGCAACTCATTGAGTTGGCTTGGTTCTTCACTGTTGATGAAGTAGATGTGAGCTTTGGTTTCAGCTACGACACCTGCCAAAGTACCTGCAAATTTACGGCAGTAAGGGCAAGTTTTGCGACCAATAAAGAAGGTTGCAGTTTCTTTTTTATCAAGAGCTTCTTGCGCACGCGCAACTGTAGTGACTTCAAGGTTTTTGATATTATCTAAAAATTGTTCCATGAGATTACCTCGCTTTCATTGATAAGTCTAGTATGCCATAAAGTTTCTAAAATTGCTTAGATTTGATACGAAAAAAAGATGAGATTAGTTAGTCTCATCTTTTATAGGACCTTATTTTACAAAAGCATTAATTTCTGCTTCAATGTTAGCAATCTTAGCTTGTGATTCTTCGTTTGTTTCACCTACAACTGCAATGTAGAACTTGATTTTTGGTTCTGTACCTGAAGGGCGAACGGCAATCCATGAACCGTCAGCAAGTGTGTATTTCAACACATCACTTGGAGGAGTTGTTAAGTTTGTAACGGTACCGTCAGCAGCAGTAGCAGTTTGTGCCTTGAAGTCTTCTACGACAGTGATAGCTGTTGTGTTCCATTCTTTTGGAGCATTGTTACGGAATTTAGCCATAATCGCTTTGATTTGTTCAGCACCATCGACGCCAGAAAGGGTAACAGAGATAGTCTTTTCAGCGTAGTAGCCGTACTCTTTGTAGATTTCTTCGATACCGTCTGCAAGTGTCAAACCACGTGAACGGTAGTAGGCAGCAAGTTCAGCAACGACAAGGACGGCTTGGATTGCATCTTTATCACGTACAAATGGTTTAATCAAGTAACCGAAGCTTTCTTCAAATCCCATCATGTAAGTGTGATTGTGTTTTTCTTCGAATTCTTGGATTTTTTCAGCGATGAATTTGAAACCAGTCAAGACGTTGAACATAGTTGCGCCGTAGCTTTCAGCAATCTTCGTTACCAAGTCAGTTGATACGATAGATTTACAGAGTGCTGCATTTTCAGGCAGAGTTCCAGCATTTTTGTGGGCTTCCAAGATGTATTTAGCCATGATAGCACCGATTTGGTTACCTGAAAGGTTGAGGTAGCTACCATCTTTTTGAAGAACTTCAACACCAACACGGTCAGCATCAGGGTCAGTTGCGACAAGAACATCTGCACCAACTTGACGACCAAGTTCTTCAGCAAGGGCAAAGGCTGCTTGGCTTTCTGGGTTTGGAGATTTTACAGTTGAGAAGTCTGGGTCAGCAGTTGCTTGAGCTTCTACGACTTGAACAGAGTCAAATCCTGCTTGGGCAAGAGCACGACGAGCCAACATTTCCCCAGTACCATGAAGTGGTGTGTAGACAATCTTCATGTCCTTACCGAATTCTTCAATCAAGGCTGGGTTGATGTTCACATCTTTGACTTCTTTGAGGTATTCTACATCGACAGCTTCGCCGATAACTTCAATCAAGCCAGAAGCTTTTTCAGCTTCCACATCAGCAACTTCAACTGCAAATGGATTTTCGATTGCACGGATATAAGTAGTCAAAGCGTCTGCGTCGTGTGGAGGCATTTGTCCACCGTCTTCACCGTAAACCTTGTATCCGTTAAATGGTGCAGGGTTGTGGCTGGCTGTGACCATGATACCTGCGAAACAGTTGAGGTGACGAACTGCAAATGAGAGTTCTGGAGTTGGACGAAGGCTTTCAAATACATAAGATTTGATACCGTGTTTAGCAAGAACTGCCGCAGATTCAAAGGCAAACTCTGGTGAGAAGTGACGGCTATCGTAGGCGATTGCTACACCACGTTCTTTTTCATTTCCACCTTTTGACTCAATCAAACGAGCCAAACCTTCAGTAGCTTGGCGAACAACGTAGATGTTGATGCGGTTTGTACCAGCACCAATCAAGCCACGCATACCTGCAGTACCAAATTCAAGATTTGTATAGAAGGCATCTTCCTTAGTTTTTTCGTCCATATTTTCCAAATCTTGACGAAGATAGTCAGGAAGCTCCGCAAAATCAACCCATTTCTGGTAATTTTCTTGGTAAGACATTGAAATTCTCCTTTTTGTAAATTGTTTTAACCGTTCACATTATAGCACTTTTTAGCGTTTTAGTAAAACGGTAGCATAATTTTCAGAAAAGTGGTGTCATATGCCGGTTTATCAAGTCTTGAATGCCTTAGGGAAACATGCTATACTGTTTGTATGATTATTTTACAAGCTAATAAAATTGAACGTTCTTTTGCAGGAGAGGTTCTTTTTGATAATATTAATCTGCAGGTTGATGAACGTGATAGGATAGCCCTTGTTGGGAAAAATGGTGCAGGTAAGTCTACTCTTTTGAAGATTTTGGTTGGAGAAGAGGAGCCAACTAGTGGAGAAATCAATAAGAAAAAAGATATTTCTCTGTCTTACCTAGCCCAAGATAGCCGTTTTGAGTCTGAAAATACCATCTACGATGAGATGCTTCATGTCTTTGATGATTTGCGTCGGACGGAGAAACAACTTCGTCAGATGGAGCTAGAGATGGGAGAAAAGTCTGGTGCTGATTTGGATAAACTGATGTCAGATTACGACCGCTTATCTGAGAATTTTCGCCAAGCAGGTGGCTTTACCTATGAAGCTGATATACGAGCGATTTTAAATGGATTTAAGTTTGACGAGTCTATGTGGCAGATGAAAATTGCCGAGCTTTCGGGTGGTCAAAATACTCGTCTGGCACTGGCTAAAATGCTCCTTGAAAAGCCCAATCTCTTGGTCTTGGACGAGCCAACCAACCACTTGGATATTGAAACCATTGCCTGGCTAGAGAATTACTTGGTAAACTATAGCGGCGCCCTTATTATTGTCAGCCACGACCGTTACTTCTTAGACAAGGTTGCGACAATTACGCTGGATTTGACCAAGCATTCCTTGGATCGTTATGTGGGCAATTACTCTCGTTTTGTTGAATTAAAGGAGCAGAAGCTAGCTACTGAAGAAAAAAACTATGAAAAGCAACAAAAGGAAATCGCTGCTCTGGAAGACTTTGTCAATCGCAATCTAGTTCGAGCTTCAACGACTAAACGTGCCCAATCCCGTCGTAAACAACTAGAAAAAATGGAGCGTTTGGACAAGCCAGAAGCTGGTAAGAAATCAGCCAATATGACCTTCCAGTCTGAGAAAACGTCGGGCAATGTTGTCCTGACTGTTGAAAATGCAGCTATTGGCTATGATGGGGAAATATTGTCAGAGCCTATCAACTTAGACCTTCGTAAGATGAATGCTGTCGCTATCGTCGGTCCAAATGGAATCGGCAAGTCAACCTTTATCAAGTCTATTGTGGACCAGATTCCTTTTATCAAAGGTGAAAAGCGCTTTGGTGCCAATGTTGAGGTTGGTTACTATGATCAGACGCAAAGCAAGCTGACAGCAAGTAATACTGTGCTTGATGAACTCTGGAATGATTTTAAACTGACACCAGAAGTTGAAATCCGTAACCGTCTTGGTGCCTTCCTTTTCTCAGGAGATGATGTTAAAAAATCAGTCGGCATGCTGTCAGGTGGAGAAAAAGCTCGTTTGCTTTTAGCTAAATTGTCCATGGAAAACAACAACTTCTTGATCCTTGACGAGCCAACCAACCACTTGGATATTGATAGCAAGGAAGTGCTAGAAAATGCCTTGATTGACTTTGATGGCACCTTGCTTTTTGTCAGCCATGACCGTTACTTTATCAATCGTGTGGCAACTCATGTTTTGGAATTGTCTGAGAATGGTTCGACTCTTTACCTGGGAGATTACGACTACTATGTTGATAAAAAGGCTGAAATGGAAATTAATCAGATGGAGGAAGCTTCAACTAGCAATCAAGCAAAAGAAGCAAGTCCAGTTAATGACTATCAAGCTCAGAAAGAAAGTCAAAAAGAAGCCCGTAAACTCATGCGACAAATCGAAAGTCTAGAAGCTGAAATCGAAGAGTTAGAAAGTCAAAGCCAAGACATTTCTGAACAAATGTTGGAAACAAACGATGCCGGCAAACTGGTGGAATTGCAGGCTGAACTGGACAAAATCAGCCATCGTCAGGAAGAAGCTATGCTTGAGTGGGAAGAATTATCAGAGCAGGTGTAAGATTTCTAAGTTTTCTGCCCTTCTCCATTGTGAGGAGGGCTTAATTTATGGTAAAATGGTTTTATGAATAAAAGAATGAATGAGTTAGTCGCCTTGCTCAATCGCTATGCGACTGAGTATTATACCAGCGATAATCCGTCGGTTTCAGACAGTGAGTACGACCGCCTTTACCGAGAGTTGGTTGAGTTAGAAACTGCCTATCCAGATCAAGTGCTAGCAGACAGTCCTACCCATCGTGTCGGTGGCAAGGTTTTAGATGGTTTTGAAAAATACAGTCATCAGTATCCTCTTTATAGTTTGCAGGATGCTTTTTCACGTGAGGAACTTGAAGCTTTTGATGCGCGTGTTCGTAAGGAAGTGGCTCATCCGACCTATATTTGTGAGCTGAAAATTGATGGCTTGTCTATCTCGCTGACTTATGAAAAGGGGATTTTGGTTGCTGGGGCAACACGTGGTGATGGTTCTATTGGTGAAAATATTACAGAAAATCTTAAACGCGTTAAGGACATTCCCTTAACTTTGCCAGAAGAACTAGATATCACAGTTCGTGGAGAATGTTATATGCCACGCGCTTCTTTTGACCAGGTTAACCAAGCTCGACAAGAAAATGGAGAGCCCGAATTTGCTAATCCTCGTAATGCAGCGGCAGGAACCCTGCGACAGTTGGATACAGCAGTAGTTGCCAAGCGCAATCTTGCAACGTTTCTCTATCAAGAAGCCAGCCCTTCAACTCGTGACAGCCAAGAAAAGGTTTTGAAGCACTTAGAACAGCTCGGTTTTGTAGTCAATCCTAAGCGGATTTTGGCTGAAAATATAGATGAAATCTGGAATTTTATCCAAGAAGTAGGAGAGGAACGGGAGAATCTGCCTTATGATATCGATGGTGTGGTGATCAAGGTTAATGACTTAGCAAGCCAAGAAGAACTTGGTTTTACCGTCAAGGCTCCAAAGTGGGCAGTGGCTTACAAGTTTCCTGCTGAAGAAAAAGAAGCTCAATTACTCTCAGTTGACTGGACAGTTGGCCGTACGGGTGTTGTAACCCCAACTGCGAATTTAACACCAGTACAACTAGCTGGTACAACTGTTAGCCGTGCGACCCTGCACAATGTGGATTATATTGCTGAAAAAGATATCCGCAAAGACGACACGGTTATCGTATATAAGGCTGGCGACATCATCCCTGCCGTTTTACGTGTGGTAGAGTCCAAACGGGTTTCTGAAGAAAAACTAGATATCCCTACAAACTGCCCAAGTTGTGAGTCTGACTTGTTGCACTTTGAAGATGAAGTGGCTCTCCGTTGTATAAATCCGCGTTGTCCTGCCCAAATCATGGAAGGTTTGATTCACTTTGCTTCTCGTGATGCTATGAATATTACAGGCCTTGGTCCATCTATTGTTGAGAAACTCTTTGCTGAGAATTTAGTTAGGGATGTGGCGGATATTTATCGTTTGAAAGAAGAAGATTTCCTCCTTTTAGAGGGGGTTAAGGAAAAGTCTGCTTCTAAACTGTATCAGGCCATCCAAGCATCTAAGGAAAACTCAGCTGAGAAACTATTGTTTGGTTTGGGAATTCGCCATGTCGGAAGCAAGGCCAGTCAGCTTTTACTTCAACATTTTCACTCGATTGAAAATCTGGCTCAGGCAGATCCAGAGGAAGTGGCTAGTATTGAAAGTCTGGGTGGTGTGATTGCCAAGAGTCTCCAGACTTATTTTGCGACAGAAGGCTCTGAAATTCTCCTCAGAGAATTGAAAGAAGCTGGGGTCAATCTGGACTATAAAGGACAGACGGTAGTAGCGGATGCAGCCTTGTCAGGTTTGACCGTGGTATTGACTGGAAAATTGGAACGACTCAAGCGCTCAGAAGCTAAAAATAAACTCGAAAGTCTAGGTGCTAAGGTAACAGGCAGTGTTTCTAAAAAGACCGACCTCGTCGTGGCAGGAGCAGATGCTGGAAGTAAACTTCAAAAAGCACAAGAACTTGGTATTGAGGTTCGAGATGAAGCTTGGCTAGAAAGTCTGTAATGATCGTTTAAAAACAGAGTTTGGATAATTTGACTATGTTTGTTAGTCGTGACAAAATCGGCCAAAAAATTATTAGTGAAATAGAAATAAATTAAGAATAGAAAAGGGAAAAACAATGTATAACTACCCTATGCGCATTCATTACCATCGCAAGAATGGTGAATACGACACTTGCTCTTTTGTAAAAAGTCAGGACCAGCGAATCGATTTACTGACTTACCAAGAAGATTATTTTGGAGCCTTATTTAGTTTTGAACACCCAAGTGCCCATGCTTTGGAAAACTTGAATTTTGTGGTTCATACCGGCCAAACTAGTAAAGAGTATGCTATCCGTTTTAATCACTATCCTCTTTTAACAGAGGTATGGATTTTGGAAGGGGATGATAGAATTTATTATTCTGAAAATCCTGCTATTGCCAGTCCTTTCTACAAAAATCAAAATCCTTTTGCCTTTGACAAGGCCATTAACAGTGCTAGTTTTGACCATCATTGGGGTTATCAAGGAGAATTGGGGTGCCGTGTAGAGGACAATCAGGCTCATTTTGATCTTTGGGCTCCAACAGCGACAGAAGTGAAGGTTGTTGTTTATGAATCAGCTGCTAATGATGCACCTGTTTGGAAGACTTTTGAGATGGAGAGAGGCAATAGCTACTCTTATAATCATAAGGACAATACTATTGGTGTCTGGAGTTTGGATGTTGAGGAAGATTTGACTGGTAAGGCTTATCAGTATCAAGTTCAATTCCCTCATCACCAAACAGTGACACGCGATCCTTATACAATCGCGACCAGTCCTGATGGTAAACGTTCAGCTATCCTGAGCCATGAAGAGAAGCAAGTTGCAAACTTCGAGGTTAAGCATGGTTCTGAAGCTACTTGGCGCTTGACTAATCCGTGTAAGGCAGTTATTTGTGAAATGCACATTCGTGATTTGACAAAATCACCGACCTCAGGTGTGGATGAACATCTTCGAGGAACTTTCTTGGGTGCTGCACAGACAGGGACGGTTAACCAGTACGGCCAAGCAACTGCTTTTGATTACATCAAGAAGATAGGTTACAATTATGTTCAATTGCAACCAATCGCAGATCGCCATAAAGAGTATGATGCGGATGGGAATGTAACCTACAACTGGGGGTATGATCCACAAAACTATAACGCACCAGAAACAAGCCTTTCAACAAATCCAGAGGATCCTGCTCAGGTTATTCGTGATTTGAAGACCATGGTTCAAGCCTATCACGATGCTGGTATTGGTGTCATTATGGATGTGGTCTATAACCATACCTTCTCAGTTGTTGATGCACCTTTCCAAACAACTGTCCCTGATTACTATTATCGTATGAATCCAGACGGTACTTTCCAGAATGGAACGGGTGTTGGAAATGAGACAGCCAGTGAACACGAAATGTTCCGCAAATATATGATTGATTCTCTCCTATACTGGGTGCAGGAATACAATATCGACGGCTTCCGTTTTGATTTGATGGGGATTCATGATGTCAAGACCATGCAGATGATTCGTCAGAGTTTGGATGAAATCGACCCTAATATTATCCTCTATGGAGAAGGTTGGGATATGGGAACAGGTCTTGCTCCTTATGATAAGGCCAAGAAAGACAATGCCTACCAGATGCCAAATATTGGTTTCTTTAATGACAATCAGCGTGATGCTGTTAAAGGTGGAGAAGTTTATGGTGCTATCAAGTCAGGTTTTATTAGTGGTGCTGCGACAGAGCCAATTCTTGCCAAAGCAATCCTAGGCAGTCGTGAATTAGGAACCTATACACATCCAAATCAAGTACTTAACTATGTAGAGGCCCATGACAATTACAATCTTCATGATTTATTGGCAACCCTACATCCAGACCAAAGTTCAGAGCAAATAATGCGCAAGGTCGAAACTGCCACAGCCATGAATCTGCTCATGCAGGGGATGGCCTTTATGGAAATCGGTCAAGAATTTGGTCGTACTAAACTAGTTGCCACTGGTGAAAATGGCGAGTTAACCCATGACGATAGAGAGCGTGCTATGAATAGCTATAATGCTCCTGACAGTGTGAATCAAGTCAACTGGGATTTGATTAATGAGCGTCAAGACAGTATTGAGTTTATTCGTCAGATGATTCGATTGAAGACAGAAACCAGTGCCTTTTCTTATCCTACTTATGATGACATTTACCATCATGTTTTTGTTCATTCAGCCCACGAACATAGTGGTTGGATTGTCTATGAGATTCAAGGGGATGATCACCTATTGGTAGTCTTTAATGCTAAAGGGGAACCATTCCAGTTTGAAAATCCTGGTAATCTAGAACTCTTGGTGACCAATAGCCATTTAAGTGATAAAGACACGGTTGGTGGCGTTAGTGCCAGCGTCTTTAAAGTTTTGTAGAATAGATTTACAATTTAAATTCATTTGTGGTGTTTTATCTGTTAATAAAATCAGGAAATTCGTTTCCTGATTTATTTTTTTACTTAAAATTATATTTTTGTTAGCTAAATAACGAACTTTATGATAGTATTATAAAAAAACAATTCGTTTTCATAGCGTTTCTGAAAATTTCTTGATTTACAAGTGAACACATCAGTGAATTTGTTGAAGACTTTCAAAAGATTTTTTTGCAAATTCCGTAATTTACTTGAATCTTCCCTAAAAAGGTAGTATAATAAATCTATAGAAAACGCTTACAGAAAAGAGGAGGTATTATGGATAAAAGAGAAGCTTTGCACACCTTTATGACAGGAGAAAATTTTCACCTTCAGCATTATCTAGGAGCACATAGGGAAGAACTAAATGGAGAGTACGGTTATACATTTCGTGTGTGGGCTCCCAACGCTCAGGCTGTCCACTTGGTAGGAGATTTCACCAATTGGGTTGAAAATCAAATTCTGATGGAACGGAATGAATTTGGAGTATGGGAAGTCTTTACCAGTCTTGCTCAAGAAGGTCAAATTTATAAGTATCATATCACACGTGCAAATGGTCATCAGCTGATGAAGATTGACCCTTTGGCTGTACGGTATGAGGCCCGACCTGGGACTGGTGCTATTTTAACAGATATTCCAGAAAAGAAATGGAAGGATGGCCTCTGGCTAGCCCGTAGAAAACGCTTGAGCTTTGAAGAGCGTCCTGTCAATATTTATGAGGCTCATGCTGGCTCTTGGAAGAGAAATCCGGATGGCAGCCCCTATAGTTTTGCTCAATTGAAAGATGAACTCATTCCTTACTTGGTTGAGATGAATTATACTCACATTGAGTTTATGCCCCTGATGTCTCACCCACTAGGTTTGAGTTGGGGCTATCAGCTTATGGGTTACTTTGCTCTAGAGCATGCCTATGGTCGTCCTGAAGAGTTTCAAGATTTTGTTGAGGAATGTCACTTAAACAATATTGGGGTTATTGTAGACTGGGTACCTGGTCACTTTACTATCAATGATGATGCCTTGGCCTATTATGATGGAACACCGACTTTTGAATATCAAGACCATAATAAGGCTCATAACTACGGTTGGGGAGCACTCAATTTTGACCTTGGAAAGAATGAAGTCCAGTCCTTCTTGATTTCTAGTATTAAGTTTTGGATTGACTTTTACCATCTAGATGGTATTCGCGTAGATGCCGTTAGCAATATGCTCTATCTTGACTACGATGATGCTCCATGGACACCTAATAAAGATGGCGGCAATCTCAACTACGAGGGTTATTATTTCCTTCAACGCTTGAATGATGTAATTAAACAAGCTCATCCAGACGTTATGATGATAGCTGAGGAAAGTTCATCAGCTACTCAGATTACTGACACTAAGGATTCAGATGGTCTAGGATTTGACTACAAATGGAATATGGGTTGGATGAATGACATCCTCCGTTTCTATGAAGAAGATCCGATTTATCGTAAATACGACTTTAACCTGGTGACTTTCAGCTTTATGTATGTCTTCAAGGAAAACTATCTCCTACCGTTCTCACATGATGAAGTGGTCCATGGTAAGAAGAGTATGATGCATAAGATGTGGGGAGATCGCTATAATCAATTCGCAGGCTTGCGCAATCTCTACACTTACCAAATTTGTCACCCGGGTAAGAAATTACTCTTCATGGGGAGCGAATACGGGCAATTTCTAGAATGGAAATCTGAAGAACAGTTGGAATGGTCTAACCTAGAAGATCCAATGAATGCTAAGATGAAGTATTTCACGTCTCAGCTAAACCAGTTTTACAAAGACCACCGCTGTCTGTGGGAAATTGATACCAGCTATGATGGTATTGAAATCATCGATGCGGATAATAGAGACCAGAGTGTTCTTTCCTTCATCCGTAAGGGTAAGAAGGATGATATGTTAGTCTGTATCTTTAATATGGCACCTGTTGAACGAAAAGATTTTACAATCGGACTTCCTGTTGCAGGGATTTACGAAGAAGTCTGGAATACTGAGTTAGAAGAGTGGGGAGGCGTTTGGAAAGAACATAATCAAACTGTTCAAACGCAAGAAGGACTATGGAAAGATTATGAGCAGACCTTGACCTTTACCCTACCGGCTATGGGAGCAAGTGTTTGGAAAATCAAACGTCGATTGAAACCTACTAAAACCGTCACAAGTAAAAACCAAAAAGGAGTAGAAAATGAAGAATGAAATGTTAGCTTTGATTCTTGCTGGTGGGCAAGGAACTCGTCTCGGTAAACTCACTCAAAGCATTGCAAAACCAGCTGTGCAATTTGGTGGGCGCTACCGTATCATTGACTTTGCTCTTTCAAACTGTGCCAACTCAGGCATCAACAATGTTGGAGTCATTACACAGTACCAACCACTTGCTCTCAACAACCATATTGGTAATGGTTCAAGCTGGGGACTAGACGGTATCAATTCTGGTGTCTCTATTCTTCAACCTTATTCTGCAAGTGAAGGAAATCGTTGGTTTGAGGGGACTAGCCACGCTATTTACCAAAATATTGATTATATCGACAGTGTCAATCCTGAGTATGTCTTGATTCTATCTGGGGACCATATCTACAAAATGGATTATGATGATATGCTCCAGTCTCACAAAGATAATAATGCCAGCTTGACAGTAGCGGTTTTAGACGTCCCTCTTAAAGAAGCTAGTCGTTTTGGTATTATGAACACAGATGCCAATAACCGCATTGTTGAATTTGAAGAAAAACCAGCTCAACCTAAATCTACAAAAGCTTCTATGGGAATTTACATTTTTGATTGGCAACGTCTGCGCAATATGCTTGTTACTGCTGAAAAGAGCAATGTCGATATGTCAGACTTCGGTAAGAATGTCATTCCAAATTACCTTGAGTCAGGTGAAAGTGTCTATGCATATGAGTTTAATGGCTACTGGAAAGATGTTGGTACTATTGAGTCACTTTGGGAAGCTAACATGGAATATATTTCACCAGAAAATGCCTTGGATAGCCGTAACCGTCAATGGAAGATTTACTCAAGAAACTTAATTTCACCACCAAACTTCCTTGGGGCAAATGCTCATGTGGAAGATTCCTTGGTTGTCGATGGCTGTTTCGTAGATGGAACTGTTAAACATTCTATCCTCTCAACAGGTGCGCAAGTTCGCGAAGGGGCAGAAGTAGTAGATTCAGTTATCATGAGTGGTGCAATTGTCGGTCAGGGAGCTAAAATCAAACGTGCCATTATTGGTGAAGGTGCAGTTATTTCTGATGGTGTCGAAATTGATGGAACAGAAGAAGTACAAGTTGTAGGATATGATGAAGTAGTGGGGGTAGCAACAGATGAAGATTGATAAATATTCTGCCATTTTAGGAAACACAGTTGGTTTTCATGATATGTCAACACTGACAGACCACCGTCCAGTAGCTAGTTTGCCATTTGGTGGTAAATATCGCTTGATTGACTTCCCGCTTTCAAGTCTTGCTAATGCTGGTGTCCGTAGTATTTTTGGTATTTTCCAACAAGACAATATCAGCTCAGTCTTTGACCATATCCGTTCAGGACGTGAGTGGGGCTTGTCAACTCTTCTTAGCCACTATTATCTAGGTATTTACAATACTCGTGTGGAAAGTAGTACAGTTGGAAAAGAATACTACCAACAACTTCTTACTTACTTGAAACGTTCTGGCTCAAACCAAACAGTTTCACTCAACTGTGATGTTTTGATTAATATTGATTTGAACCAAGTTTTCCATCTACATAGTACAACAAAAGGGCCTATCACTGTAGTTTATAAAAAACTAGCTAAGAAAGACATTTCAGAAGTAAACGCAATCTTGGAAGTGGATGAAACAGACCATGTTCGTTCTCATAAACTCTTTGATAGTAAATCATCAGATGAAGTTTACAATATGTCGACAGATATCTTTGTCGTTGATACCCCTTGGTTGATTGAACGCTTAGAAGAAGAGGCTAAGAAAGAACATCCAGAGAAGTTGCGCTATGTTTTACGGGATTTGGCTGCAAAAGAAGGGGCTTTTGCCTACGAGTACACAGGCTACCTAGCCAACATTCATTCTGTAGAGTCTTATTATAAAGCGAATATCGATATGCTTGAATCGCAAAAGTTCTATTCTCTCTTCTCACCAAACCAAAAGATTTATACAAAGGTCAAAAACGAAGAGCCAACTTACTATGCCAATACATCTAAGGTAAGTACTTCTCAGTTTGCTTCTGGTAGTATTGTTGAAGGTCAAGTGGCTAATTCTGTTTTATCACGTAATATTCATGTCCATAAGGATAGCTTGGTTAAAGATAGCATCTTATTCCCTCGTGTTGTTATTGGAGAAGGTGCTCAGGTAGAATACGCTATATTGGACAAGGGTGTTGAAGTTGCGGATGGAGTAGTGATCCGTGGAACTGCAGAACATCCAGTCGTCGTTAAGAAAGGTGCTAAAGTAACAGAGGATATTCATTCATGAAAATTTTATTTGTAGCAGCTGAGGGTGCACCCTTTTCAAAAACAGGTGGTTTGGGAGACGTCATTGGCGCTCTTCCTAAATCACTGGTAAAAGCGGGACATGAAGTTGCAGTAATTTTACCCTACTATGACATGGTAGAGGCTAAATTTGGAAATCAGATTGAAGATGTGCTTCATTTTGAGGTTAGTGTTGGTTGGCGCAGACAGTACTGTGGGATTAAGAAAACAGTCTTAAATGGTGTGACCTTCTACTTCATTGACAACCAATATTATTTCTTCCGAGGTCATGTTTACGGTGATTTTGATGACGGAGAACGCTTTGCTTTTTTCCAACTGGCTGCCATTGAGGCTATGGAAAGGATTGACTTTATTCCTGATCTTCTCCATGTTCATGACTACCATACAGCTATGATTCCTTTCTTGTTGAAGGAAAAATACCGTTGGATTCAAGCCTATGAGGGCATTAAAACTGTTTTAACCATTCATAATCTGGAATTTCAAGGACAATTCTCAGAAGGAATGTTATGGGATTTGTTTGGAGTTGGCTTTGAACGTTATGCAGATGGGACACTTCGCTGGAACAACTGTCTGAACTGGATGAAGGCTGGTATTCTTTACGCAGACCGTGTATCAACTGTTTCACCTAGCTATGCTCATGAAATTATGACTAGCCAATTCGGATGTAACTTGGATCAGATTCTTCGAATGGAATCTGGCAAGGTATCTGGTATCGTGAATGGGATTGATGCTGACCTGTATAATCCTCAGACGGATGCTCTTTTAGACTATCATTTTAGTCAAGAAGATTTGTCTGGGAAAGACCAAAACAAGGCAAAATTGCAAGAGAGAGTTGGCTTGCCAGTTAGAGCTGATGTTCCACTGGTGGGAATTGTTTCTCGTTTGACACGTCAAAAAGGTTTTGATGTCGTGGTCGAAAGTCTTCACCATATCTTGCAAAATGATGTTCAGATTGTTCTTTTGGGAACTGGAGATCCAGCCTTTGAAGGTGCTTTCTCGTGGTTTGCTCAGATTTACCCAGACAAGCTATCAGCAAATATCACTTTTGATGTCAAACTAGCTCAAGAAATCTACGCTGCTTGTGACCTCTTCCTCATGCCAAGTCGTTTTGAACCGTGTGGCTTGTCTCAAATGATGGCTATGCGTTACGGAACCTTGCCATTGGTCCATGAAGTTGGTGGCTTGCGAGATACTGTTCGTGCTTTCAATCCAATCGAAGGAAGCGGTACTGGCTTTAGCTTTGACAATCTATCTCCTTACTGGTTGAATTGGACTTTCCAAACAGCATTGGACTTGTATAGAAATCATCCTGACGTTTGGAGAAACTTACAAAAACAAGCTATGGAGTGTGATTTCTCATGGGATACAGCCTGCAGGTCATACCTTGACTTGTACCATAGTTTAGTTAATTAATAGATAAAATCGTATGATGACTTCATACGATTTTTGGGCTATTTAGAGAGGAGAACTGATGTCTCAAGTAAAAGGTTTGTGTGTCATGGATGTTGATGGAACCTTAATTCTAGAAGAAGTGATTGATTTGTTGGGAAGAGAGGCAGGCTGTGAGGAGGAAATTTCGCTGATTACAAGTCGGGCAATGCGAGGAGAGTTAGACTTTGAAAGCAGTTTACGAGACAGAGTGTCCTTGTTGGAAGGTCTTCCTATTTCGGTCTTTGATAAAGTCTTCAACTCTATTCATCTAACGCCAAATGCCCAGGAATTCATTTCCATTCTCCAAAAGAATGGCATCTTAGTAGGTCTGGTGTCTGGCGGCTTTACACCAATCGTTGAGACACTAGCTAAATCCCTTGGTATTGCCTATTTCTCTGCCAACCAACTAGAAGTCAAAGGTGGCTTTCTAACAGGGAAATTAGTTGGACAAATTATTAGTCCCGAGGTTAAAAAAGAGACTCTGGAACAATGGAGAAAGGAACTAAAACTTTCTAAAGAAAGAACGATTGCAATCGGTGACGGGGCCAATGATCTATTTATGTTGAAGTCAGCAGGATTGGGAATCGCTTTTTGTGGCAAAGAAGTACTCAAAAAAGAAATACCGAATCATGTTGACAAGAGGGATTTTTTAAAAGTTCTTCCTTTGATTGACTGTTTAGAATGAGGGAAAATATGAAGATTGTAATTGCACCAGATTCATTTAAGGAAAGCTTGTCCGCTCAACAAGTAGCTGAAGCAATAAAAAGAGGCTTCCAACAATCGATAGCAGATGTAGAATGTCTCCTCTGCCCTGTTGGTGATGGGGGAGAAGGTACTGTAGATGCTATCCGACATTCTCTGGACCTTGAAGAAAAATGGATCCAAGTGACAGGCCCTTTTGGCCAAAAAGAAGCCATGCGCTATTTTCAAAAAAGTCAACTGGCACTATTTGAAGTCGCCGACTTGGTTGGCCTTGGAAAAATTCCGCTAGAGAAACGAAATCCACTTCAAATCCAGACTTGTGGTATTGGAGAGTTGATTCGTCATCTCATTGCTCAAGGGATTAAAGAAATCTATATCGGCGTTGGTGGCACGGCCAGTAATGACGGAGGAATTGGGATCGCTGCTGGTTTAGGTTATCGATTTTATGATAGGGATGGAAATGTCTTGCCTGCATGCGGTCAATCCTTACTAAAATTAGCTTCTGTTTCAACAGAAAATCGCTATGAAATTCCTGAAGATGTTCAAATTCGTATTTTAGCAGATGTCGTGAGTCCCTTATGTGGTCCACAAGGTGCGACCTACACTTTTGGAAAGCAAAAAGGTTTACATCCTACTATGTTTGCAGTCGTAGATCAGGCAATCCAAGATTTTTATGAAAAAGCCTCACCTGTAACATTGGAAATTAAAGGAGCAGGAGCTGGTGGAGGCATTGCTGCTGGTTTGTGTGCCTTTGCTCAGGCAAATATCGTGTCGGGAATTGATACCTGCTTGAACCTAATCAACTTTGATAAGAAAGTTTTAGATGCTGACTTGGTAGTTGTAGGAGAAGGAAGGCTAGATCGTCAAAGTTTAGCAGGTAAAGCGCCTATAGGTGTTGCAAAAAGAACCCCTGTCGGAGTTCCTGTCATTGCTATTTGTGGTAGTATTGCTGAGGATTTACCTTCCCTACCATTTGAGAATATCCAAGCGGCCTTTTCTATTTTGGAGAAAAGTGAAGCTTTAGAAGATAGTTTGAAAAATGCCAGTCTCTATCTGGAGCACACAACTGCCAATATTGGACGTTTATTAAGTATGAATAAGATTTAGCCAAACCATTTCTTCCATAAGGATGTTTTGGCAGGTTCTTCCTTTTTAACTTCCCAAAGTTTTGCAAAAGCAAGTCGAAGGTTCTTTTCTTCTACTTGAACTGGTGCATTGGTGTGGATAATCAGGCCAAAAGGAGAAGAAGTATGCTCTTCGGATACAATGGTAGCTTGACTATCAGTTTCTTTGGCTTCTTTTAAGTAGAAAACTTGTTTGTCAAATTCGATATTTGGTGAAATCTTCACAAATAGTGGCTCCGCTTTTTCCTGAAGGTTTTCTAAAATAGATAAAAAGCCTTTTTCTAGCTGAGGGCTATTTGCCGTATCAATATCTGCATATCCAAGAACTCTTTCCTCAAAAGTGCCAAGATAGCGTCTTTGCTCATCCGGATTTATTTTTGGCCCACCATGAGCTTTTTCAAGTAATTGTTTTGATAAATCTGTCATGAAAACAGTATATCATAAAAGTTAGAATAAAACAGACAAAAGAAAGCGATTACTTTATAAAGTTAAGGAAAATTTGCACAAAGATAACGTTTTTTCTTGAAAAAGGAGGGTATTTAAGGTATTATAGAGGTGTAAAAAATTTAACTCATAAGGAGAGTAAAAAATGTCAATTATTACTGATGTTTACGCTCGCGAAGTCCTAGACTCACGCGGTAACCCAACACTTGAAGTAGAAGTTTACACTGAATCAGGTGCTTTCGGACGTGGTATGGTTCCATCAGGAGCTTCTACTGGTGAACACGAAGCAGTTGAACTTCGCGACGGTGACAAATCTCGTTACGGTGGTCTTGGTACACAAAAAGCTGTTGACAACGTAAACAACATCATTGCTGAAGCAATCATCGGCTACGATGTACGTGACCAACAAGCTATCGACCGTGCTATGATCGCACTTGACGGTACTCCTAACAAAGGTAAATTGGGTGCCAACGCAATCCTTGGTGTGTCTATCGCTGTAGCTCGCGCTGCTGCTGACTACCTTGAAATCCCACTTTACAGCTACCTTGGTGGATTCAACACTAAAGTTCTTCCAACTCCAATGATGAACATCATCAACGGTGGTTCTCACTCAGATGCTCCAATTGCTTTCCAAGAGTTCATGATCGTACCTGCTGGTGCACCTACATTCAAAGAAGCTCTTCGTTGGGGTGCTGAAATCTTCCACGCTCTTAAGAAAATCCTTAAATCTCGTGGTCTTGAAACAGCCGTAGGTGACGAAGGTGGATTCGCTCCTCGTTTCGAAGGAACTGAAGACGGTGTTGAAACTATCCTTGCTGCTATCGAAGCTGCTGGATATGTTCCAGGTAAAGACGTATTTATCGGATTTGACTGTGCTTCATCAGAATTCTACGATAAAGAACGTAAAGTTTACGACTACACTAAATTTGAAGGTGAAGGAGCTGCTGTACGTACTGCTGCAGAACAAATCGACTACCTTGAAGAATTGGTAAACAAATACCCAATCATCACTATCGAAGATGGTATGGATGAAAATGACTGGGACGGATGGAAAGCTCTTACTGAACGTCTTGGTGGTAAAGTTCAATTGGTTGGTGACGACTTCTTCGTAACAAACACTTCATACCTTGAAAAAGGTATCGCAGAAGGCGCAGCTAACTCAATCCTTATCAAAGTTAACCAAATCGGTACTCTTACTGAAACATTCGACGCTATCGAAATGGCTAAAGAAGCTGGTTACACTGCCGTTGTATCACACCGTTCAGGTGAAACTGAAGATTCAACAATCGCTGACATCGCAGTTGCAACAAACGCAGGACAAATCAAGACTGGTTCACTTTCACGTACAGACCGTATTGCTAAATACAACCAATTGCTTCGTATTGAAGACCAACTTGGTGAAGTAGCTGAATACCGTGGATTGAAATCATTCTACAACCTTAAAAAATAATCTAATTTCTAGATTAGATGGCGTAAAGCCTTTAAAATAAGCACTTTGGGGCGCTTTCCCTTAGTGCTTTTTCTTATTTTACTACCCTTTTAGTTACCCGATAGTAATTTTAAGTATAGTAAGAGGGTAGTCACTCATCGTGACACCCTTTATAAATTATTGATGGCTGTTTCATAATTTGAGACAGCTTTTTTTGCATTCTCTTGGTTTGTATGCCAGTAAACATTTTCAGTCACTAATAAGTTAGAGTGTCCCAATCTATATTGGACATCTTTAGGGCTAGTCTGAGCGTACAACATCATAGTGGTATGTGTATGGCGGAAACCGTGGAATGATACATTGGTTACACCAGCGTTCTCAAAATGCTTATTTAGGCGTTTGCGTAGTTTGCAAGCATAAGCATATTTTTCTGTAAATACTGAGAATACAACTGTTTCAGTTCGGCCTAATTTCCAAGACTGAATTTGTTGACGATTTTTGTATTGTTTAAGTAAAAGTAAGGTTGTTCTGTCTATTGGTATATCACGATAACCAGCGCTTGATTTAGGCGAATTTATTTCTTGATAGCGGTTTAGTGTTTTAGTGATACTGATAACACCGCTTTCTAGGTCAATATCAGACCACTCAAGGGCTAATGCTTCACCGATACGGCAACCAGTTGCCAATAAAGTTTTATACAGGACAACATCAAATAGGTTTTCATAATTTGATTGATCCAGAGTATCTAAATAGCCAAGAAACTGTTTTAATTCTTTGTTGTCTAAGTATTTTACAGTAGACTTTTCTTTTTGCTGTTTGCGTGGAACGATGACATCATTAGCTGGATTGTATTGTATTACCTGAATAGCTACGCCATACTTCAAAATACGCTTATTCATGTTATGAAGTAAGGAGTAGTTAGCAAACGCCCCTTTTTCGCCTTTATTGGCCTTGTCAGCCCATTTATTCACTTGTTGTTGAAGAATAGGCGTGGTTAACTTATCTAGCTTGTAATCGCCAAATACAGGCAATAAATGCACTCTAACCAATCCATCCATAGACTGGCGAGTATTGGGTTTAACTGTATTCTTGTAACTATCCCACCAAACTTTTACCAATTCTTCGTATGTTGTGATTGTTGGCTTATCTTTAACTGTATAGCCGTTTGAAGCAAAAGCATTGACAGCTTCCCTTGCTTTGATTTTAATCCCCTTTTTAGTGTTGGCCGTAACAGTAGTTCTAGCCTTTTTCCCTGTAAGTTTGTCAACCCCAAGATACACGCTTGCTCGGTATACGATAGATCCGTTTTTCTTTTTGTATTCTGTAATATTCATGGTTTACTCCTTTTCCATCAGCAGGCAAGCAATTAGAAAAGGTTTTGAGTTTATACCATGCGAGGGGCTACGAGAACCCTCTTATTTTCGATTTTAATCAGTCAGACGGTAAATTGTACCAGAATAGAAAACAGGCGGATATGGGGCTTATATGGGGTTTAAAAAGCCCCGATATTTCAAGAGTTTTATCGCTTTAAAACTGTTCCATACGTGTTTTTTCATAGTCCAGTGATTCTTTGAATAGGCCAGCTAGTCCAGTTACATCTTGGTTTGCGAGGAGTTCCATATAATGCGCCCTTGAGTCTTTTGAGACGATGATAGGAGCGTTTAGATACTTCATAGCTAGGTACATGAGTACCAGGCGACCAGTACGGCCGTTACCGTCGCTAAATGGATGAATCCGTTCAATCTGGATATGGGTATCTGCTAAAATCTCTAAGATTTCTTTTTCATCATGAGCATGATCTAAGCGATAAGCAGTATTATCCGCCCATTGTGTCATAAGGTAGGGAGTTTCTGCTGGGCTAGCCGTTTGAAATTCCGCCCCGATAATAGCATTTTGAACTTGTTTAAATCGTCCTCTATCATGTTGCAGTCTATCCACTAACAAGGCGTGAAAATCTTGAACCACCCCCACAGTAAGGGCTTGATGGTTTGCCAATGAGTCCAAGAGATAAGAAAAGGCTTGTTTATGGTTTTCAATCTCATAAAACTCACGAATACTTTTGCCGTTTCGTGGCAAGGTGCTTTCTAAGATAATGCTGACGGTTTCGGGTAGAGAGATAGTGTTCCCTTCAATACCGCTAGAATGGTAGGCCATGCGTACCAGTATATCGTCCAGATATTTTTGTGAGTAGGTCATAATTCCCCTTTCTATTTGTCAATTTCGCTCATTTTTGCACTTTAGTCTGTAAAATCGGCTTTCTATTCTTCAATTTCCCCTGTTTTTGCACAATAGACCTTTGAAATAGGATTGCTATTGGCGAATATGGGAAGTTATTTAATATTATTCTTCTCATTGTATTCCATTGTGGAATAGTTCTCTTGCCATATTTTACTGTATTTAAACAATTCCTTGAACTCATTTTCTTTCTCAGATTTCATTTGTTCAAAGTATCCACCAGCCATTGTAACCATCAAATATCTATTATTTATATTTGACATTGTTTTCATAAGATCTTTGATTTGCTCAATTTGATTATCTGAAAGATAGATAGAATACTCTTTTAGTAGTCGGATAAAATCTTTGTCAAATGCTTGCGCAGTTTTTTCAACCTCTTTTCTTTGATTATATAGAAGTCTGTTCCGAACGATAGATAAATAGTGATTTCTTAATTCTGGATTATTTTCTAAATCTTCTTTTTCAGTTGGAGTTAAAACATGATCTAGCTGTAATTCTAATTCATCTATTAATTCTTTTGGAACGTCATCATACCCCAACAGGTAGCCTACACTTACCCCGAAGTGATCAGCTAGTTGCTGGGCTTTTTCTTGCTTAAGGGAAACATCCTCAGCATTTTCCCATCTAGATATTGTTAGTTTTTTTACACCTATTTCATCGGCCAATTCTTTTTGTGTTTTCCCTTGTTTTTGTCTAAGTAGTTTAATACGATTTTTCATAAATATTATTACCTCATTGTGATTATATCATAAAATAAAAAAAATATCAAAAAAGATAACACAAAACATCATTTATTGCTTGACAAGTATCATTTATGATGTTACAATCTAGATAAAGTTATCAATTATGATATCTTTTGGAAGGAGGAACTTTATTGCTTATTACCTCAACACAAGCAAAAGCGATTCGCCGAAAGCAAGCAGATAAGAAATTGACTGCAAAGCAAGCAGGCGAAGAAATAGGAGTTACACAAGTTACCTATCGAAAAATCCGAGACGGTGGCGAAGTAAAGCCTAGCATTTATCAAAAAGCCATGCAGTGGCTTGCAGAAGATTATTAGAAAGGAGCGACCCAATCGCAATACTATTTTACATTTACAGATTTCTCATGTGGTGCTTTACCACTGGGGATTGACAACAAAAAAGGAGAAAAGAAATGAACTTTAAAGAATTTAAAACATGGCTAGATGATGCCGTGAGTGTGGCTGAAGCTATGGGACTACCTGAAAATAAAGCAGTACTTGATGACTTAATAGAAAAGACAGCTAATAATCTAGCTTTTATTGCTGAATTAGTGGAAAATCGTCAACTGATCTATAAGAAGCCAAGAAATGATGATTAAAAACGACAACAAAAAAGTCACTTGCTCAAATTTTGGTCGAGGAGAGCAAGCGACTGGATCAAGAATATAGATATTTTTCTATATCTCAATTATAACAAAAATCAACTATTCAATCAATAACAACTAGTGGCAGGCAAGCAATTAGAAAAGATTTTGAAATTTAAGTGCTGACACGGCGACTCTAAGCACTCTTTAACAAAAATGTGGGTGGATTACCCACGAAACATCACTACATACGTTCGCCAACTTGGGGTAATCGCCCAGCGTTTGGAGTGGTGTCAATACTGTATAGGAAACGACAATAAAAAGGCCAACGGAGGAAAAATATGATAGCAGATCAATTAGAAGCTATTTCAACAAATTTAGAAGAAATACAAGAAATTCTTGTAGGAGCTGGAACTGCATTAGCTAAAAGAGAAATCAGCAGGGTATTGAATGACTTGGATGATGTCTACAATGAACTAACTAGCACAGAATACCATGAACAACAGCAAACGCTAAAGGAACAAACAGAGAAGATGAAACAGAGGGTGATTGCTGAGGTAATAGGTGAACTAGAAGAACGAGAAGAGTCTTATTACAGAAATTATTGGGGTGATACTAAGTTTATAAAGCTACTTTCCAACTTTGATGGATTTCTTTTCTTAAACACTTACCTAGCTGAAATAACTAAAGAAAATACCTACCCAATGGAACAAAGCCAATTATTGAATTATGTATGGGAAGTCATAGCGGTTGATATCGCAAAGAAAAAACGAGGGAAAAAGAACGTTTTGGATTCATGGACAGACTCATCCTTATATACTCGTGGAATGATGATTGATTAGGAGGCAATGCAATGACACTAGACCTAGACAACATGACACAAGCAGAATTTGATGAAGTAATTGCTGAAATCAAGGATAGAAATCCGAACCTCTTCCAGTTTATTGCTGATTTTGTAGATCGAAAAGTAAGCACCGAAGAGGTGGACGACTTCCTGAAGATGGAGCGAACTGATCAAGTGGAATATATTAAGAATTATCAAGCGAGGGCATAGCATGAATGAATTAGATTTGACCAATACACAAGCGGTTGTCTTTATGATGGTATTGATTGGCTTACTGCTTTATCTAAACCACCTAGACCGCAAAAAAAGCGCCCAATTTGAGCGAGAAAACCAACAGACGATAGAAACACCTAGCGAGGATTTAAACCCTTACTACGGCCGTTATATCCAGCTTGCAGGTAAGATTCATAACTAGAAAGGAGTGTAATATGCAACTATTATCAAGAGAAGCAGAACTTGAATTACTGGAGAAAGTGGGAGATCACTTAGAGAAAAGGATGGAACTGGAAAAGCAACGTGATGACAACTGGGACTTGATTTCTAGGCCTGAGGTATTAGAGAAGTTAGGTATTAGTGGAACCACGTTAAATAATTGGCAGGACCATGGTCTAAAATCGTTCCAGTCGCCTTTTGAAAACAGTAAGAAAATCTATTACCGTAAGAGTGATATTTACAATTTTCTTGCAGTAGATTAGGAGGCAGAGAATGGCTAGGTATAACACACATCCAGCGCAAGGTGGTGGGCATTATCATGACGTTAAATTGTATAAGCACCGTGGCAGATCTTTGGAACAGTTCCAAGAACAAAAGCTACTGAAGAAGTTAAAAAAGAAACGCAAAAAGGGGCGATAGTATGACAATTTATGAGGCTAAAGGATTTCAAAACAATCTAGTCTATCCATTTGATAAGATTGAGCCGTTTGAGTATATTGAACGTTTTAAGCCTTTGGTAGTCCCTGAAGGGGCAAACATTGAAGAATTTAAACGTACACAAGCGCCTTACTGTATAAGTGGCAAAGTGACACCAGAAAAGCATGGCAGTTACAAGCGAAACAACTCCAGTCTAATCTATCGGGATTTGATTTTCCTTGATTATGACGATATACAGGGGACGACTGAGGGTTTTATAAAAGCCATTTCTAGCGCTTTATTTGGCTACTCCTATATCTTATACCCGACTATCAAACATAGCTTAGAAAAGCCCCGTTTTCGCCTTGTAGTGAAGCCTGACAACGTGATGAATGAGGCAACCTATAAGCAGGTAGTGAAGGAGATTGCTGACAAGATTGGACTACCCTTTGACATGGCCAGTCTAACCTGGTCACAACTCCAAGGGCTACCAGTAACAACAGGCGACCCGGCAAGTTATCAAAAGATTGTGGAGCATGGGCTTGATTATCCAGTACCAAAGACAACGGCTGAACCAGTCAAACAGAAAGCTACAAGCCTCCCATATACTCCAAGGCCAAGTGGTCAGAAATCTATGACCATGAGGATCATTGACACGCTTTTCAACGGATTTGGAGACGAGGGAGGGCGTAACGTAGCACTGACACGATTTGTAGGCTTACTCTTTAATAAGTGGGTTGATTGCGACTTAAAAACGGCTTATGAACTATCTAAGATAGCTAATAGCGTCACCAGTGAACCATTACCAATTGA
Organism: Streptococcus sp. CL6.22; assembly: GCF_049738055.1. Classification (GTDB taxonomy): domain Bacteria; phylum Bacillota; class Bacilli; order Lactobacillales; family Streptococcaceae; genus Streptococcus; species Streptococcus mitis_DJ. Next base: position 177,923 of record NZ_JBKOTV010000001.1, read on the forward strand.
AGAGTTAGACCGTACTTTTAGCAGTATTGCACGGGCTGAATACAGAAAGAGAGGTTAGAACCATAGAACTAGAAGAATTAGAAAACCTAGAAAGTGAAATCACGGAGGTCAGAGAGCAAGAACAACCTCCTAGAACGATGAGGGAATTATATAGCAGGATTTGGGGACTTGGAGATCAATGGCGTAAAGAAAACTCCTATATCGTGAATGAAGGAAAGAAAAACGAAAGGGTAGAAATCCCACGACCAAGTGTTGCAATCGTAGCTAAAGCATTACAGGAAATTTGCCATTTTACCTTTATTGGTGAGGGAGTTATAAGTGATATTAGTAAGTTATATCTTTACCATTTGGATTTAGGCCATTATGTATCAAGTAACGACATTTTTAGAAAGTTACTCCTAAAATATGACTCACGCTTGACTTCTAACAAGTTCTTTCTAGAACTTATCTCATATATCCGTACAGAAACTAAGATGAAACCACCCTTGGATGATTATCGATATATTCCAGTAGCGAATGGAGTTTATAATATTAAAACTCATAAACTAGAGGAATTTAGTCCTAACTTTGTAATTACTAGCAAGATACAAACGAAGTACAATCCTTGTGCCAGAAAGCCGATTTTAGATGGCTGGTTTGATTTTGATAGATGGTTAGAGACATTAGCAGTTAATGATACAGAAGTTGTAGCTTTATTGTGGCAAGTCATAAATGAAGCTATCAATCCCAACCGAACACGTAAGAAAATGGTGCTGATGGTTGGAGATGGTAATAATGGAAAGGGTACTTTTCAAGCCTTGCTAGAGAATTTAATAGGACGGTCAAATATTAGTAATTTAAAACCTGACCAATTCGGGAAAGAGTTCTATTTGGGCGCTTTGGAAGGAAAGGTTTGTAATATCGGAGATGATATTTCTAACAAGTACCTGGATGAAGTTTCTGACCTTATGAGTGTAATTAGTGGAGATCCAGTGCAGGTCAATAAAAAAAGCTTGCAACCCGTGGAAGCACGTTTCAGACTATTGTGTATCTTTTCGGGCAATGATTTGCCCAGAGCTAGAAATAAGACCATGGGGTGGTATAGACGGCTTTGTATCATTCCTTTCCGTGCAGATTTTAACGGTCAGAAAGAACGTCATGAAATCAAAGACCGATTTATAAAGAACAAAGAGCTACTAGAGTGGGTTTTGTTTAAAGTTTTAAATATGCCAGATTTTGATAGCTTTATAGAACCTAAAGCGGTAAAAGAAATGCTTAGCAAGTACAAAAACGATAACGATTATATCAAAGTTTGGGTAGAGAATTTCTATATCCCTAATGGTTGGCACAAAGTAAATCACGTTCCAATGTTTATAGCAAGAAACAAACTAAAAGAATTTGCTGAGGATATAGGGATAGATAAACCTAAACTTGGACAATTTGGCAATGCAGTAATGGCCGAATTGGAAAAAACAACGTCACATAAGTACTCAGCCAAAAATGGAACGGTTAGCCCTAAGTTTTATGAAGTACTTGACCCACAAGGTTTTCAACGTAAAAGATTTGTCAAAGGGGTATGGGGAATACACTTAGAAGATGAAGATTTAGGTTAGGAAATTTAATACTAAAAAACCAATTACACCAAGGGTTATAGCAATTTAGGTTATGCAAAAAATAGAAGCATAACCTAAACGCTAACCTCTGTAAACGTTGATATAAAAGTTTTTGCGAGTATTTAGGTTAGTAGGTTAGTTTTTATTTCTAATATCTCTATATAAAAAAATAAATATAACGTGTTATATAGGCGCGAACTTGAAAAGTAAACCTAACCCTAATCTAACACCCTTGAAGCGATTATATAATAGGCTTTTAAAGGGTTATTTTTTAAAACTAATCAAAACCTAATCTGAGAGAAAAAGGAGCAAACCAGATGGCGATGAACATTTGTCAAAGAGTGACTAGAAGAAACTGTTGAGCGGATCAGTGAGGTACTAGATGGATTTATTGAGAATGCGAACTATAATTCATCGGTGAATAATGTGAACGTGATTAAAATAGCGGAGAAGTTTGGGCAGGTCTTTGAAGAAATTAATGAACTAAAAGCAGTAGCTGACAAACACTAAAACAAAATGGGGTAGATAGTATCGACCCCCTTGCAATGGTGTAACTACTAGTGACACCCTTAAAACAGAAAGAGGAAAAACAACATGAAAATTAAACTATTTTATCAGAAATACAAGCAAAGCCTAGAGGATTTTGAAAGCCAGGTAAATGATTTTATGGCAACCGTTGGAGTGGTGGATGTAAAATATTCAGAGGCAACAGTGGGGAATAGTGAGGATATGGATACACTAACCAGTGTGATGGTTCTATACAAATAGCATGAGAGGTAAACATGGAGATACAAGAAGGCTTTATTTATTTCAAAAGTTATGGTATAATAAAACTGTTAGAGATCCCGAAGTTTGGAAGCGTAACGCTTAAAATACAAGACGGCGAGATTGTCTCCAGCGTGGAATCTAAAACAACAATATTTAAAAAGAATACTGACTGAAAAAATCAGAGGTATAGCATAAAGTAGAGGAATCTATTTTGGCTATGCCTCTTTTGTTTTTGGAAAGATTGGAGGAAAAAGAAATGCCAACATTGCAAGAAGTCAAAAACCAGATGGACAAAGTACGGACTCAATTAGAGATTTTTGATCGCTTTGATGAGGAAATCAAGAAAGCAGAAAAAGAAGTTAAGGCTATTAAAGCTAAAAAAGCGGATTTACAAACTTTTGAAGATTTTCAAGCTATCAACGCAAAAGAAAAGTATATTGCTGATATGAAAGCACAAAGAACTAAACTTGAAAAAGAACGAATTGACTCAATCGTAGCAGACGCTAGAAAAATTAATGCGAAAGGTTATTTAGAGACAGCATTAGAGCAAGATGAAACAGTGAAGCGCCAGCGTCAAGAAATCAAACAGAAATCTATTGATCTTTTGGAATTAATTGCGAATTATAACGAAAACTACAAAAATACTGCTAAGAGATTGGCGGATGAGGTAAGAGAAACAGGTATCGAAGAGTTATTTGACCGCCTGAATACATCTCCAGAATATAGTGGAGTAAGTAAGCCTTACATTTACAGTGGCGTAGCTGGTTACATGGGAAACCAGCACCGCTATTTAGATTCGAGTGATGATTTGGCGTATTTTGTGAATCGCATCAATTTATTCGAAGGAGAACAATAATGAAAGATGAATATAAACAACTATTTCAAGAAATCGAAGAAGAGAAGAGACAAGCTGACTTACTGCAGGGGCTTGCCAAGAACGTAGAAAGTATTTCAAAATCTTATGAAGAGGAAGCTGTAACCCTTGAAGAGTTTAAAGCTATGGGCTACGAGCGTAGACGTGAACTATTTGAGAAAGATAAAGCCCTATATGATAGGCTACTGGGCAAGGAAAAACGTGGTTTGTTAGGTTTGTGATGTGGAGGGGAGCAATCCCCTTTTTTTACATAAATCAGACAGAATTACACACGAGGTAGGGGAATAGTTAGAAGTTTAAAAGCAAGACTAGAAAAGATAAAGGAACACGCATCTAAGACAGAATACGCTACACAAGATGAGTGTATGTCTCTATATGTGGATTGTCTGAGATTAGCTTTTCAAGACAACGGACTGGATATAAACATGGATGATTATATCCCTAGAAAATTTAGTGACGTCAAATCTTCAGATTATAAACGAGCAAAAGAAAAAATAGACGAACTAAAAAGCAAGGTTAAAGAAAGCGAGGTGACTAGTATTTGACAGAATTAAGCAGAAAAAAAGAAATATTTATGGCCAATTATCTCATGACTGGGAATGTAAAAAAAGCCAGTGAATTAAGTGGAATAACCAGAAGGACGGCTTACAATTACTTGAACGATGTAACTTTTAAGAGGGTTTACCGTGAAAGACGTAGCGAACAACTCAAGGAGTCTACTACGCTGTTACAGAATGCGAGTGTCGAGGCTGTAACCGTATTGAGGGAAATCATGCTTGATAAGACAGTAAGCCCGTATGCGAGACAACAGAGCGCCCAGAGCATTCTAAACATGGCTTATAAGGCAGTTGAAATGGTTGAGGTAGTGGAGCAATTAGAAATATTAGAGGCGAAGATACTAGATGAAGGCGATTAAAAACCGTTTAAATAAGTTGAATAAGTTAGCGGTGGTCGATGAAGTTGATACCGTGTTTTTGACGCAGATTGATACTGGACATTTTGAGGTAAGATATAGGATAGGTGGGAAAAATCCCAAAGATATTATAGAAGTCTATCCGACAAAAGAAGAAGCAGAAAAAGCTATCTCAGAAATTAGAAATACAAAAGGATTGCGGATATTCTGGGACAATTTGGCTTTATTGGAGGATGATTAGAGCTTATCATTTATCAAGCAGATAAGAGAAATAATAACCCTCCTTAACTCCCTGAGAAACGACAAGCAGATAAGCGAAGTTTTTACCCCTCTTATTTCGGATCTACTCCTTGCAGAATGACAAGCAGATAAGGACGACAATAAACCTTCTTAATTGCTTACAAAACGATAGGGAGTTAAGACGAATTTAAAAGCCCCTTATTTTCGTTTTTCTCCTTGTCAAACGGTAAGGAAATAAGACAGGAAATAACATCGCTTATTTTGGATTTGTTGCTTACCAAGTGATAAGCAGATAAGCAAAGAAATAACTTGCCTTAATTGCTTGCAGAATGACAAGGAAAGAAGAGAAATAAAAACATCCCTTAATTGCTTATCAAACCATAAGGAGATATGGGGGCTATCTCCCTCCCTGCGCGCTTCTATGAGCTTCACACCGTCATTGTACATTTTTTCTCACGGGAAAGCATTTGAAGCTAGAGCGAACATAGAGAAATAGCAAAAAAAGCCAGCACAGGGCTGACTCCTTTGTGATATATCCGATAAAAATATTATATCATAGAGGAGGCCGAGGCATGACACCAGAGCAGGTAAAAGAAAAACTAGAGGGCGTTAAGTGGATAAGCAAGGAAATCAAAGGCTTATATTTGGAATTGGAGGCCCTGGAAGGTGGTATTATCAAAAAGCCAACACTAAGCCATAGCAGGATACAGGCAAGCAGAGAGAACAAGACAGAGAACGATCTTATAAGTGTTCTAAAACTAAAAGAGGATACGCTTCAGAGGATTGAGCGACTTACTGAAGAGAGAATGGAAATATCTAGGCTGATTGATAAGTTGGTCAATCCGCTTGAGCGTTCTGTTCTAAGACTTTTTTATTTGAATAATCTAGACGCTTGGCAGGTTGCTGAGGAAATAGATAAATCAAAGACTACAGTATATCGAGTAAAGCAGGAAGCTATAGAACACTTGAGCAAGGTGGAAGGAGCGAACTAATGGAGCTGGATAAGTTTAAAACGATGATGAACGTCAGAGAGCGTATGACTTACTTTCTACGTTTCCAGAGGATGGCAGGAAGTGAAAACCAAGTTAGTATCGATGAAGAGGCTTGGAAACTTGTCTTACCTGATCAGTGGAATTTGAGCGGTGAGCATGAAAAAGCAATCCGTGAGGGGTTGGAAATATTCGCCCACGACATTAACAGCATAGAGAACAAGCGAGCCAGAAAATACTTTATTATCCATTATTGCTATATGAGAAAGAAAACAATGAGTGAATGCGTAGAGATGGCAGGTACTAGCTCCACTACTTATCATCGATACAAACAGATAGCTGTTTTAAACTATGCGAGAATCCACCAGAACGGAGAGTTAGAAGTGTATAAGTAGGCAAATGTAGGCTGAGACTTCATATTTGCCCCATTGTATAAAGATAATATTGAAAAGTTTGCGAAAAAGGATTATACTGAAGTTGTAGCACAAGAGAAAACTCTTGAATTATTATCTCAAGCATTCGACTTTGAATTTGGAAGGATTGAATGATATGGTTAAAAAAGATATTTATGATTGGCCAGAAGGCGAAGACGACAATCTGGATGAATTGTTAAAAAAAGCCTATGAACGAAATAAGAATAAAACTGTTGAGGAGTTAGATGCCGAATGGGATGAATTTGTCAAGAGTCTAAAACTTGAAACGATTTAAATAAGCACCTAGAGAAATCTAAGTGCTTTTTGATATGAGTTATTTTTGCCTTTTATATACTACGTGGTATAATGAACCTATCAGCAATAAAAAAGCACGTTTGACCGTGCTAGTTTCTTGCCTGCTGAACTCATCATTTTAAGTCCTTTTTTGTTACCCTTTATGTTTTCTCAACTTATTTGAATTTAATCGTTTTTGAGAAAATCAAGTTAGATATTGAGTAGGCTTAGGCCTATTTTTTAGTATCTGATAATAGGAAGATAACCTTAAAAAATAAAATAGTTCAGTGAACTATTTTATCCCGAACCTTGAAATTCAAAAGTTCGGCCGTTGATTTAACAACGTTTCTAGCCCCTCGGATTTGATCCGAAGGGCTTTTTTTCTGTTCAGGGGGCAAAAAAGGGGCATAACTTTTTAAAAAAGGTAAGTTAATACAAATACGATTCAGCTAATATAATTGAAAATGATAGAAAAAAAGGTGAAATTATGGTATACTTTAACGTAGGACCTTTTTAGAAATTTTGAAAGAGTATTAAAAATTTAAAATGAGAAAAATTGTTATCAATGGTGGCTTGCCCCTGCAAGGTGAGATTACCATTAGTGGCGCAAAAAATAGTGTTGTAGCTTTAATTCCGGCTATTATTTTGGCAGATGATGTTGTGACTTTAGATTGTGTACCTGATATTTCTGATGTTGCTAGTCTTGTCGAAATCATGGAGTTAATGGGTGCTACCGTTAAGCGTTATGACGATGTATTGGAGATTGATCCAAGAGGTGTTCAAAATATTCCAATGCCTTATGGGAAAATCAACAGTCTTCGTGCATCTTATTATTTTTATGGAAGTCTTTTAGGTCGCTTTGGTGAAGCTACTGTTGGTTTACCTGGTGGATGTGATTTGGGACCTCGCCCTATTGACTTACACCTTAAGGCTTTTGAAGCTATGGGAGCAACTGTCAGCTACGAGGGAGATAACATGAAGTTATCTGCCAAAGATACAGGACTTCACGGCGCAAGTATCTACATGGACACGGTTAGTGTCGGTGCGACTATTAATACGATGATTGCTGCGGTTAAAGCAAGTGGTCGTACTATTATTGAAAATGCAGCCCGTGAGCCTGAGATTATTGATGTAGCTACTCTCTTGAATAATATGGGTGCCCATATCCGTGGTGCAGGAACCAATATCATCATTATTGATGGTGTTGAAAGATTACACGGAACGCGTCATCAGGTGATTCCAGATCGTATTGAAGCTGGAACGTATATTTCCTTAGCTGCTGCAGTTGGTAAGGGAATTCGTATTAATAATGTACTATACGAACACTTAGAAGGTTTCATTGCGAAGTTGGAAGAAATGGGAGTTCGAATGACTGTATCTGAAGACAGCATTTTTGTCGAGGAACAGTCTAATTTGAAAGCAATCAATATTAAGACAGCTCCTTATCCTGGTTTTGCTACTGACTTGCAACAACCAATTACTCCTCTCTTGTTAACAGCGGAAGGGCGTGGTACCATTATTGATACCATTTATGAGAAACGTGTAAACCATGTTTTTGAACTAGCAAAGATGGACGCGGATATTACGACTACAAATGACCATATTTTATATAACGGTGGACGTAGTTTACGTGGGGCAAATGTAAAAGCTACTGACCTTAGAGCTGGGGCCGCACTTGTCATTGCTGGTTTGATGGCTGAAGGTAAAACTGAAATTACAAATATTGAGTTCATCTTACGTGGTTATTCAGATATTATTGAAAAATTATGTAATCTAGGAGCGGATATTACACTTGTTGAAGAATAAACCGTAGAGGTGATTATGAATATTTGGACCAAATTAGCAATGTTTTCTTTTTTTGAAACGGATCGCTTGTATTTGCGTCCTTTCTTTTTTAGTGATAGTCAAGACTTTCATGAGATAGCTTCAAATCCCGAAAATCTCCAATTTATTTTTCCGACTCAGGCAAGTCTGGAAGAAAGCCAATATGCACTGGCTAATTACTTTATGAAGGCTCCTTTAGGAGTATGGGCTATTTGTGACAAGAAAACTGAAAAAATGATTGGTTCTATTAAATTTGAGAAGTTAGATGAAATCAAAAAAGAAGCAGAGCTTGGCTATTTTTTGAGAAAAGATGCATGGTCTCAAGGTTTCATGACAGAAGTTGTAAAAAAACTATGTCAGCTTTCTTTTGAAGAATTTGGTTTAAAACAATTAGCCATCATTACTCACCTTGAAAATGAAGCTAGCCAAAGGGTTGCTCTTAAGGCTGGATTTCGATTGATTCGTCAGTTTAAAGGAAGTGATCGCTACACAAGAAAAATGCGGGATTATCTTGAATTTCGGTATGTAAAAGGAGAATTCAATGAGTAAGCACCAAGAAATTCTAAGTTATTTGGAAGAATTACCCGTTGGTAAAAGGGTCAGTGTTCGTAGCATTTCCAATCATCTGGGAGTCAGTGATGGAACGGCTTATCGGGCCATTAAAGAAGCTGAAAACCGTGGAATTGTGGAAACCCGTCCTAGAAGTGGTACTATCCGTGTTAAATCACAAAAAGTTGCCATTGAAAGATTAACTTTTGCTGAAATTGCAGAAGTGACTTCTTCTGAGGTTCTAGCTGGTCAAGAAGGTTTAGAGAGAGAGTTTAGTAAGTTCTCAATCGGTGCCATGACTGAGCAAAATATCTTATCTTACCTTCATGATGGGGGGCTCTTGATTGTCGGAGACCGGACTCGTATTCAATTATTAGCGCTGGAAAATGAAAATGCAGTTCTGGTTACAGGTGGATTTCAGGTTCATGATGATGTCATTAAACTGGCCAATCAAAAAGGAATTCCTGTTCTAAGAAGCAAGCATGATACTTTCACCGTTGCGACCATGATCAATAAAGCCTTGTCAAATGTTCAAATCAAAACAGATATTTTGACAGTTGAGAAACTGTACCGTCCGAGTCATGAATATGGTTTTCTGAGAGAGACCGACACTGTTAAAGATTATTTGGACTTGGTACGTAAGAATCGTAGCAGTCGTTTCCCTGTTATTAATCAACATCAGGTTGTTGTGGGCGTTGTAACCATGAGAGACGCTGGTGATAAGTCACCAAGTACCACAATTGATAAGGTCATGTCCCGCAGTCTATTTTTAGTTGGATTATCGACAAATATTGCCAATGTGAGTCAACGGATGATTGCTGAAGACTTTGAAATGGTACCAGTTATTCGAAGTAATCAAACCTTACTTGGCGTTATAACTAGACGAGATGTCATGGAGAAGATGAGTCGTTCCCAAGTTTCTGCTCTACCTACTTTTTCTGAGCAGATTGGACAAAAACTTTCTTATCATCATGATGAAGTAGTCATTACAGTGGAACCCTTTATGCTTGAGAAGAACGGTGTTTTGGCTAATGGTGTATTGGCAGAAATTTTGACCCACATGACCCAAGATTTAGTTGTTAATAGTGGTCGAAATCTCATTATTGAGCAGATGCTGATTTACTTTTTACAGGCTGTTCAGATAGATGATATACTGCGTATTCAAGCACGTATTATCCATCATACGAGACGGTCAGCTATTATCGATTATGATATTTATCATGGTCACCAGATTGTTTCAAAAGCAAATGTGACCGTTAAAATTAATTAGAAACTAGGAGAAAAAATGATAACATTAAAATCAGCTCGTGAAATCGAAGCTATGGACAAGGCTGGGGATTTTCTAGCAAGCATTCATATCGGCTTACGTGATTTGATTAAGCCTGGCGTAGATATGTGGGAAGTTGAAGAGTATGTCCGCCGTCGTTGTAAGGAAGAAAATTTCCTTCCGCTTCAGATTGGTGTTGACGGTGCTATGATGGACTATCCTTATGCTACCTGCTGCTCTCTTAACGATGAAGTAGCTCACGCTTTTCCTCGTCACTATATCTTGAAAGATGGTGATTTACTCAATGTTGATATGGTTTTGGGAGGTCCTATTGCTAAATCTGACCTGAATGTCTCAAAACTAAACTTCAACAATGTGGAGCAAATGAAAAAATACACTCAGAGCTACTCTGGTGGTTTAGCAGACTCGTGTTGGGCTTATGCTGTTGGTACACCGTCCGAAGAAGTGAAAAACTTGATGAATGTGACCAAAGAAGCCATGTACAAGGGAATCGAGCAAGCTGTTGTTGGAAATCGTATCGGTGATATCGGTGCAGCGATTCAAGAATACGCTGAAAGTCGTGGTTACGGTGTAGTACGTGATTTGGTTGGTCATGGTGTTGGTCCAACCATGCACGAAGAACCAATGGTTCCTAACTATGGTATTGCTGGTCGTGGTCTTCGTCTCCGTGAAGGAATGGTTTTGACCATTGAACCAATGATCAATACAGGTGACTGGGAAATTGATACTGATATGAAGACCGGTTGGGCGCATAAAACCATTGACGGTGGTTTATCTTGTCAATATGAACACCAATTCGTGATTACTAAAGATGGACCTGTTATCTTGACTAGCCAAGGTGAAGAAGGAACTTATTAATAAAAAGTAAAAAGGCTGCTGGATGTTCATTTTGAAAAATGGAGTAGATTGTTTCATATTTAAATAAACGCATTGTATCAAGTTTTAGGTAGCTGATATGATGCGTTTTTCTGATTTTAAGATTTTTAATTCAATCTCTTGTTCTTTATTAAGATTTCAAAAACAAAATTCTTCTAAACTGCTACACTTCAGGTTAAAAAAAGGACATTTCAGATTTTCTGGTTCAGAAATAGCTATCACTATGATATAATTATTTTATGATTATTACTATTCCTATAAAAAACCAAAAAGATATTGGCACACCATCTGATTCAGTCGTAGTTCTTGGCTATTTTGATGGTATACATAAGGGACATCAAGAATTATTTCGTGTTGCCAACAAGGCTGCGAGAAAGGATTTATTGCCTATCGTAGTTATGACATTTAATGAATCTCCAAAGATTGCTTTAGAGCCTTATCATCCTGATTTGTTTTTACATATTTTAAATCCTGCTGAACGTGAAAGAAAATTAAAACGCGAAGGTGTAGAAGAATTATATCTCCTTGATTTTAGTAGCCAATTCGCTAGTCTCACGGCAGAAGAATTTTTTGCAACCTATATCAAGGCTATGAATGCCAAAATTATTGTTGCAGGTTTTGATTATACATTTGGTTCTGACAAAAAAACGGCAGAAGATTTAAAGGATTACTTTGATGGAGAAGTTATCATCGTCCCACCTGTAGAAGATGAGAAAGGAAAGATTAGTTCAACACGTATTCGTCAAGCTATTTTAGACGGAAATGTGAAAGAAGCAGGAGAACTTTTGGGGGTACCGCTTCCATCAAGAGGAATGGTTGTCCATGGTAATGCTCGTGGTCGTACGATTGGTTATCCAACAGCTAATTTGGTGCTTTTAGACCGTACTTATATGCCGGCAGATGGCGTTTATGTGGTTGATGTTGAGATTCAAAGACAGAAGTATCGTGCTATGGCTAGTGTTGGAAAAAATGTGACCTTTGATGGAGAAGAAGCACGTTTTGAAGTCAACATTTTTGATTTTAATCAAGATATTTATGGTGAAACCGTTATGGTTTATTGGCTTGATCGTATTCGAGATATGACCAAATTTGACTCAGTCGACCAATTAGTGGACCAGTTAAAGGCAGATGAAGAAGTAGCTCGGAATTGGTCTTAAGAAATTGAGTAAACAAAAAAGAGGTTGTCTGTACCCCAAAAGATAGAAGATTTAGTCTAACTTTTGAGGTCACTAC